>NZ_BAAGVN010000331.1:0-25736 GCF_054780855.1 Pseudaeromonas pectinilytica | reverse complement strand
AAAGGAAGCATATGATCACAGGTGGAGATTTACGTCAATCAAGACTTGATATTGGTTATAAAACGTTCACGATCTCGCCCTGCTAGTAACACTGATTGCAGTTGGTCTGTTTTCCATTCCAATTGCTTCACTTGCATGGGATGGATATGACTATGAGTCAGGAAATTATATAGAAATTGAAAAAGATAATCTCGTCAGAGAAGGTGAGGAGATCGAGTATTACGACTACGCAAGTGGTGAGTATAGATACGGTGAAGTACAAGATATCCAAAACTCAGGAAGTGGCGCGGAGGTGGAAGTTTATGATTACGAGTCCGGTGAATATCGTAATTTCGATATGGACTAAACAAATAACAAGCAAAGGCAGCATCGACCTACGGGCTCGACGCGCTAACGCGCGCCGTTGCTTTGGGCCTTAGAGCTAAAGGAGAAATCATTTGACTTTAAATGCTAGTGTTCAATTTCATATGCGCTTTGTTAAAGAAAAACACAAAGAACTGTGCGAATCATTAAATGAGTTGGTTGCTCATTTAGTGGGTGAAAATTTGGAGCTAAAAAAATCAAAAGCTGATGCGTCACTCTCAAAATCGAATGATCTAAAAGCCTCAATATCCCAACAAGACACACCTGATTGGCTTCCACCTCTAATAGCTAGTCTAAACAATTTTAAAGCTGGGGCATGGCAGCAGTCTGATTTAATTAATCACCTATTTATTTACCTGCAAAAAATTAAGGAACATGTTTGGATCTTTGATAACCCTTCCGAGCAGGCATTTGACTTCGACGCAATATATCAGCATTACAAGTCAGAAAGCAGACTTAGTGAACTATTTAGTGAAATCATAACAATTTTAGAACAAATTCAGAGCAGTGGTGAAGTAGACAGTGTTTCGATGATGTCTGCTCTAGGTAAAGTTATTGCAACTTTAAAACAAAACAAAGATGGTTCGTATTTTTCAATTAATAGTGCCTGGTCATTTCTAGTTTCTTTTCTAAAAAACTACATGTGGGCTGAGTTATCTAAAATCCCTGTTTTAGGCACAGCTATGGAAGCGTTAGAGAAAACCATTAAAGAAACTAACGAAGAGATGTTCAGATTTCACAATGATGTTCAGACAAGAATGAGCGAAATAGTTGAAACGGAAGTGAAGGGTTTAACAAATAAGTCCAGCTTTCCTTTTGTTGGTTATGATAAAACTGGGTTTCAATTGCCTCATTTAGATAATCCGTCAAAAATTGATGCAAGTGTTTAGGACCGTAGCTGCGAAAATGCCCTACGTAACAGAGGACTCATGAATATTCGAATTGCGACGACTCAAGATCAGGACGATATCAGACGGCTTTATTTTTCTGCTTTCACCGAAGAAGAAAACGAAATGGTGGCGACTCTGGCGGTGGAGCTGCTTGCCGAGAACTCGGCGTTACCGATCCTATCTCTGGTTGCCGAAATGGAGGATGCCGTGGTGGGGCACGTTGCTTTCTCTCGTCTCAAAATAGAGAATCAGGCGAATATTCAGGCTTATATTTTGGCACCGCTGGCGGTGCGGCCGGATTGCCAACAGCAGCGCATTGGATCGGCACTGGTTGAATATGGCATGCAGCAATTATCCGCGCTGGGTGTGGATCTTATCTTTGTTTACGGCGCGCCGGAGTATTACGGCCGATTTGGGTTTAGCGCTGAGACGGCCCAGGGCTATAACGCACCCTATCCGCTCCAATATCCTTTTGGCTGGCAAGCCATCGCCATCCGTGAGGGTGTAATAGAAAACGGACCGCATGCGACGCAGTGTGTCCAAGCCTTGTGCAAGCCATTGTTATGGTAATCCGCTTTGCATAAAAACCAGTGAACCGGATCGTTTGACCATGATTCAGGGAGATATATGGATACCTGTGTAGAGTTTGAATCCCGGCTTTTTACACCGTTTCTCTCTGAAGAGGGGCAAGTGAATCCTCAGGTGTATGGTGCCGAACTGGCGTGGTGGTTGTCACGGGAGCTGGCGCAGGAAGGAGTTGAAACCAGCTATCCGACTAGTGAGGACTGGGGCTGGTTTATTGAATATCTCGTGGCGGATAACGAGTATTGGCTCTGCTGTAGCAACCAAGATGGCTCGCCAACGACATGGCGGGTGTATCTCGACTGTAAAGCCAAGGGGCTGTTTGGACGCAATAAGGCACCGGTCGCCAGCGCAACGCCGTTGCTTCATGCCTTGAACCAGGTATTAGCGCGCTGCGAGGGCATATCCAATATCCAATGGCGCAAAGACGTGGTGTAACTATTAAAACCCTGCCGTTCTTCACCGCAATCCCTGCCGCTCTGCCCCCAAATAGCCGCCCCGCTCCCCTCGGTTTATCCTGTTTTTACTTCGGATTGCTTGCCGCTAGAATGGCGCGCCCCTACTCATCTTGGAAAACCATGAACTATTTCAATGCTCTTCTCGTGGCGGTCGCGCTGTGGATGCCTGCGGGCTTATCGGCGGCGGGGCATGACTTTCAGGCCGTCGAGCACGCGATTGTGGCGCTGGAGGGGAAACTCTCGGCGCGGATTGGGGTTGCGGTGCTGGAGGTAAAAACCGGGGAGCAGTGGAATTACAAGGGCGATGAGCGGTTTCCGTTAACCAGTACCTTCAAGACCTTGGCATGCGCAAAACTATTGCAAGATGCCGAGCACCAGCGGCTCAAGTTGACGGATAGCGTCACGGTTCAACAGTCCGATCTGGTCACCTACTCGCCGGTGATCGAAAAACAGGTCGGGCAGCCCGTCACCCTGAATGTGGCCTGTGCGGCGGCGATGCACACCAGTGATAATACGGCGGCAAATATTGTTCTCCACGCCGTGGGGGGGCCCGAGGGGATCACCCGCTTTATGCGCGAGTTGGGCGATCCGCTGACGCGCCTGGACCGCCAGGAGCCGGAATTAAATCAGGGCTTGGCCGGAGACGAGCGAGATACCACCACCCCCAACGCCATAGCCCGGAGCCTGCAGACGCTGTTATTCGGCTCGGCCTTGTCGCCTTCGAGTCAGCAGCAGCTGCAACGCTGGATGGAACAGAATCAGGTCACCGGCAATTTACTGCGCTCGGTATTACCCGCCGGTTGGAGTATTGCCGACCGCTCCGGGGCCGGTGGTTTTGGCGCAAGGAGTATTACCGCTGTCGTCTGGGCTAAAAACCAATCACCGCTGATTATCAGCATCTATATCGCCCAGACCGATGCTCCCATGGAGGCGCGCAATCAGGCCATCGTCACCCTGGGCCAGGCGATCTTTAATCGCTATCTGCCGCAACCTTGACGGCGGGTGCCGAACAGTAAAGAAGAGGCATGGAGTCTGGGCCCAAAGCAGACCGTTGGCGGCAGGAATGCCGTCATCGAGGCTACATGGATGTATTTACGACGTGTCTGCGCCTCGTACAGACGCCTAACGCCTGAGCAGAGCCTCTCCACACATAACGGGTACATAGCCTACTTCTTATGTGGTTGACTTGCTGGGCAGCGCTTCCTACTGTGGTGGCTTCCTCAGGCCAGCCCAGGAGGCTGTGATGTTAACCGGAAGCTGTTTGTGCAATGCCATTCGCTATGAAATTCGAGGGGAGCTGGGCCAGGCCATGATGTGTCATTGCTCCAAGTGCCGCAAAGCCAATGGCTCGGCATTTGCCGTCAATGCCGCCGTGAAGGCCGATGAATTCACCATCATCGCCGGGCAGGAATACGTCACCGAATTTGAATCCACGCCGGGCGTGTTTCGCTCCTTCTGCAAGCAGTGCGGCTCGCCATTAGTCAGTCGCCGCCCCTCCCAACCGGATCTATTACGCCTGCGAATTGGCACCCTGGACACCCCAGTCCAGCTCAAACCCATCGCGCATATCTTTGTCGACTCCAAAGCCCCCTGGGATGAAATCCACGACGACATCCCCCAATACCCCGAGCGCCCATAACAGGCGCTCGCGGAGCCATCTTGCTTCTGACGTTTGGCTTCTGCCCTTTATCACCCAAACCCGAAGCCGTCTGCCGGGCCGAGTGGCAGACTCCGCGCCCTGTGCCGCCCCGAGCGGGAGGCGGGATGGAGGGAATGAGCCGCAGGGATGCGGCGAGAGTCAGCGCTGGCACAGGGATGTGCCATCGCTGACGGTCACGGAAGCCAGCCGGTTAGCGAGGGATCTGGCGGCAGTGGGCATAAACCTGGGCCCGGGATTGCCAAGGGGCCAAATCGGGGTTTGGACGGGATTGATTATCCCGGCCCCGATTTGGCGCGAGGGCAGGGATAGCCCGAGCGGATTGCGAAGCCATGGATGGCGCAGCGAGGCCTTTTCCCCCTTGGCCCGCCGCCGTTCACCGCAGGTGGACAGATCGCCAGCATCTGTCAGGCGGAACCGGATCAAACCAGATCCACGAATCGATCATCAATCGTCGATCACTTCTATCGCAAAAATCCGAAACCATCTGCCGAGCGAGGCAGACTCCGCGCCCTGTGCCGCCCCGAGCGCGAGGCGGGATGGAGGGACTGAGCCCTCAGGCCCATCGCTTGAATCATCTAGGCCAAACTGGCCCGAATATCCGCAATCGGCAGAAATAGCTTATGGGTTGAATCCTGAAACGGTATAAATCCAAACTTCTCGTAGAAGCACATGGCGCCCTCTTTGGCATCCACAATCACCACCGGAAAAGCCACGGTTTCACTGGCTTGCAGCAGCCGACTCAGCGCATCCACCAGCAACCACTCGCCATAGCCTTGCCGGGCATAGCGTTTATCGATTGCCAGACGGGCAATCAGGCCGCCGGAGCTGGCATTGAGATGCTTTTTTTGTAATTTATCCGGTAACGCGCCGAGGTCGATGGGCGTCATGGTCAGGGTGTAATAGCCGATGATCCGTTGCGGCTCTTGCTCCGCCACGAGCACAAAGGTGCGGGTGTTATCTTTCTGGGATTGCTGGCTGGCCATCCGGTTCAAGTAGCGATTCAGGCTCTCGACACCACAATCAAATTGCTGTCGGTCATGGATAGTCTTATCCAGCTTCACCGACATCATGCGGTTTTAGCCTTATAACGCTCGGCGGCCTGTTGCAGTCTGGCATTGGCTTGCGGCGGTGCATCAAGCGCTTCGGCCAGCAAGATGGCATCCCGCTGCGACAAGGTCAGCGCTCGTTCACGCTCCATGATTTGTTTGGCTTTCTCGATGGCCGCATTGAGCACAAATGAGTTGATGCTCGTCATGCCAGCAATCGCTGCCGCTTGGGCGAGTAAATCCTGTGTTTCTGCGTCAACACGCGCTGTGATGCGAGGTAATGCGACGGCCATAGCAAGCTCCTAAATGTGTCATTGTGGCACACAGTGAGTATGACACCTTATCCCCCTCCCGCCAATATGTGACAATCTGGCACCTGACTTTTGCCCTTTATCACCCAAAATCAGAAGCCGTCTGCCGGACCGAGTGGCAGACTCCGCGCCCTGTGCCGCCCCGAGCGCGAGGCGGGGTGGAGGGAATAAGCCGCAGGGATGCGGCGAGAGTCAGCGCTGGCACAGGGATGTGCCATCGCTGACGGTCACGGAAGCCCGCCGGTTAGCGAGGGATCAGGCGGCAGTGGGCATACGCCAGCCGCAGGATTGTTAAGGACCGCGGCTTCGGTCCTTAACCCGCCCCCGCCAACGGCAGGTTGGCAAATCGCCGTGGCCGACTGGGGCGGAACCGGCCCAAACCGGAGCCGAGGCTCAATCACCCCTCACCGCTGGATCCGATACCGCTCCGCCAGCCGCGATAACTCCCCCTCCAACTCCAGCTGATGCAACGTCGCTTGCCAGGCGGCGCGCACCGCCGGATCGCTCTGCAACGAGGCCACCACCCAGGCCTGATAGTCACTGAGTTTCACCCCTTTGACCAAGGTGTCGTCCGGCAGGCCGTGCAGGCGCAGAAAGTAGTTCACCGCCGAGCGCGAGGCGATCCAGCCATCGATGCGACCGGTCAGCAGCTTGCGACCATTGGCATCATCGGAGGTGATGAGCTCGATGCGCTCCAACCCCTGGCGCTGGGCGGCGATGGCATTGGCGGCCCCGATATTCGCCCCCAGCATCTTCAGCGCCTTGGCCTGCTCCAGCGTCGCGGCCACCGGATGGCCCTTGACGGTGTAGACGCTGAAATCATCCACCACCACCGGATAAATCCAGTGCACCGTCGCCTCGCGCTCCGGAATACGCCCCACCCAAAGGGCGATGACGTTGGCCTCGCTCTGCACCGTGCGGTTAGCACGCGCCAGCGGCTGCACCTCGACGCCCCCGCGATACCCCAACCGCTGCATCACCGCCTGCCCCAACTCATAGGCATAGCCGCGATAGTTGCCCTGCTCGCTGAAGACAAAGGGCGCTATGTTCGAGCAGACCACCCGGGGCTCTGGTGGCTCGCCCGCCTGCAGGCATGGGCTCACCCCGGCCCACAGGCCGATCAGCATCAGCAGCGACACCACCCCAGCTTTACCCATCGATGCTCTCTCCCGCCCGGCCCTTGTGTTAAGCGTAGCCATGGTTCCGCCACCTGGCTGATACGCTGCCCGGCTCTGCCATGCCAGCGCACAGCAGAGCCACAAGGCACCATTATTTCAAGGGATGGCTTCCGGATCCTTGCGCCGTCGCAGGAAACGGCAGCGCGGCCTCGTGCGCGCCACCTGGGCGCTAGCCAGGGGTGTTGCGGAGTGGTGAGATGGCGGAATGATGGGGGGTGAAATGATGAATGGCTGGAGGCATAGCCCGAGCGGGAACACCAGAGGGCCATGCCGATCGGCATGGCCCAGGCTAGATGAGGTTAGCCAGCAGAAGCGGTGACGCCCTGCAGCTGCTGCCACTGCTGCTGCAGGGCCTCGGGCGAGGCACAACGCAGGGTCAGATGACCGAGTTTGCGCCCCGGCTTCTCGGCCTTGCCATACAGATGCAGATGGAGATCCGGCAGCGCCAGCAGGGGTGGCAGCTGCGGCAGCTTGCCAATCAGATTGAGCATGGCGGTGGCAGCGATGAGCGACGTGTCCCCCAGCGGCAAGCCCATCACAGCCCGCAGATGGTTGGCAAACTGGCTGGTCTGCGCCCCTTCCAGCGTCCAGTGGCCGGAGTTGTGCACCCTGGGGGCCACCTCGTTGGCGATCAAGCGGCCATCCTGGACGAAGAACTCGATGGCCAGCACGCCCACATACTCCAGCGCGGCCAGCAGGGAGCGGGCATACTCCTCGGCCTGGGCCTGCAATGGATCGTCCACCAGCGACCGGGAGCTGTGCAGTATCCCCTGGCGGTGCTCGTTTTCGGTCAGCGGATAGCAGACCAGCTCACCGGTGGGGCTGCGCGCCGCCAACAGCGAGACCTCGCGACTAAAGGGCACCATGGCCTCCAGAATGGAAGGACGGGCCTCGGCGGCGCGCCAGATGGCCGCCAGATCCGAGTTTGCATCCAGCCGCCACTGCCCCTTGCCGTCATAGCCCTGAGTGCGCCACTTGAGAATGGCCGGCAGTCCCAGTTCGCTGACCGCCTGCTCCAGCTCGGCGAAGGAGCTGACGGCGCGGTGCGGCGCCACCGGGATGCCTAAGCCGCTCAGGGTCTGCTTCTCGATCAGCCGATCGCCACACAGTTGCTGGGCACGCACCGGTGGATAAAGGTGCACTTGGCTGGCGATCGACTCCAGCAGCGGCACCGGGATCGATTCCGACTCATAGGTCACGACATCGGCCCAGGCCAGCAGATCATCCAGCGCCCCAGGTGCCAACCAGTCGCGCTGATAGAAGGGCGCGACTTGGGCGGCGCAGCCCTCGGCCTGCCCATCCACTTGAGCATCGACGATCCGGCATTCAATGCCCAGAGGTGCGGCGGCGAGCGCCAGCATGCGGGCCAGTTGGCCGCCACCCAGAATCAACAACTTCATGGCTCGATCCTCGGATCCGGTTGCGCCAGCACCTGCTCGGTCTGCCGGGCTCGAAAATCGGCCAGCGCCTGACGCAGTGCCGGATCCTGATTGGCCAGCATGCTGGCCGCCAGCAAGGCGGCATTGGCGGCTCCGGCAAGCCCGATAGCCAGGGTGCCCACCGGAATGCCCTTGGGCATTTGCACGATGGAGAGCAAGGAATCCATGCCGCTGAGCGCCTTGGATTCCACCGGCACACCCAGCACCGGCAGCAGACTCTTGGCCGCCACCATGCCCGGCAGGTGGGCGGCGCCACCGGCTCCGGCGATAATCACCTGCAGGCCGCGCTCTTGCGCCGTGGCCGCATAGTCGAACAGCAGATCCGGCGTGCGATGGGCCGACACCACCCGCACCTCGTGGGGCACGCCCAGCTCTTCGAGCATCTGTGCCGCGGCGGACATGGTCTGCCAGTCCGAGCGTGAGCCCATGATGATCCCCACCTTTGCATCTGTCGCTGTCGTCACCCTTACCTTCCTCTTGTTTGCCTCAATGGATTACTAACTGTTTCGAACCACCACTCACTCATTACAGCGACGGGGAAGCGTTGGCTGACCCTCCGCGCCAGGGATGGCGCGGTGGAGCCCCCACGGATGGGTTCACGGCGTGTCAGCCTGAGCTTTCCTGTCGATGTCCCATGATGAAGAGCCCCATGATGAAGTTCGGCATCTAGAATTTGTTTGCCCGCCGCACCCGGATCTCGCTGCTGAAGATCACCATGGCGAAGTTGTCGTAATAGTGGGCCTGCAGATGGTCCATGATGGCCTCGGCCACCGCCTCCTCGCAGATCACTTCGATACGGATATTGCGCACCTCATCCCAACCGGCATCACGAATGCCCCGGCTGCCCTTGCCCCGCGCTTCTGTGATGGTGTAGCCGCGAGCCCCCAGCTGCTCCAGCTGGCGGGTGAGCTCACTCTCCAGCACGGCTTCGGTGATGATGGTGACCAGTTGTCGATAGACAGCTTGCATGATTAACCTCCAGCCTGATGGAGCCATTGCGCCCAGGTCAGGTACATCGGGATCCCCACCAGGACGTTGAAAGGAAAGGTGACCCCGAGCGAGGCCGCCAGCGACAGCCCGGGGTTCGCCTCGGGCACCGCCATCCGCATGGCCGCCGGCACTGCGATATAGGAGGCGCTTGCCGCCAGGGTCGCCAGCAGCATGGTGCCGCCGAGGGAGAACTCGAGCTCCAGCGCCAGCAGGCCGCCAACGAAGGCGCCCAGCAGCGGGATTAGGGTGCCAAACAGCAGGATAAACAGGCCATGACGGCGCAGGGATCCCATCTGGCTGGCGGTGATGAGGCCCATCTCCAGCAGGAACAGCGCCAGCACGCCCTTGAAGAGGTCGAAGAACAGCGGCTTGAGCGGCGCTATCGCCTCTCCCCCGCAGATCCAGCCGATGAGCAGACCACCGGTCAACAGCACCACCCCTTTGCCGAAGAATATCTCGTGGCCCATGCTACGCCAACGCGTCTGGCGGCTGATGCCCCGCGCCAGCACGATACCGATCAGAATGGCGGGCGCTTCCAGGATCACCACAAACACCGGCATATAGGATTCGTACGGTATGGCCATGTGGGTCAGATAAGCGGTGGCGACGGCAAAGGTACCGACGCTGACCGAGCCGTAGTGGGCCGCCACCGAGGCGGCGTCGGCGCGGGTGAGTCGTCCAACCCAGCGCAGCAGCGGAAACAACAGCAGCGGGAACAGCAGCCCCAGCAACAGCACACCGAGCAGTTGTGGCAGCAGATGGCCGACGTCGCTAGCAGCCAGCTCGACGCCACCCTTGAGGCCTATGGTGAGCAGCAACAGCATGCTCAGGAAGTCGTAGATGGCGGCCGGGAGTCGCAACTCAGCCCGCGCCAGCCCGGCAATCAGACCGAGCAGAAAAAACAGAATGACCGGATCCAGTGACACAAGATGCCCCCTGTCGATGAACGGGTGCGCTACCAGCGGCAACGACCCTACCTTGGGTGGGGGCAAGTCTAACAAGGGTTCTTCATCAGAAATAATCGAATATAATTAGTGAAATGTTCGTTACAGGCTGATGATTGATGATCAACTACAAGCAGCTTTACTACTTTTGGCAGGTGGCTAAACTCGGTGGCATCACCCGTGCTGCCGAACAGTTGCACCTGACGCCGCAGACCCTGAGTGGCCAGATCGGCGAGCTGGAACGCACCCTGGGCACCCCGCTATTTATTCGCACCGGCCGCCGCATGGAGCTCTCCGCCGCCGGGCAACTGGCGCTGCCCCACGCCGAGCAGATCTTTATGCTGGGCAATGAGCTCGAAGCCCTGTTGCACAATCCGGGGCGTCAGGGCGAGCTGACCCTGCGGGTGGGGCTCACCGATGCGGTGCCCAAATCCATCGCCTATCGGCTGCTGGCCCCGGCGCTGCAACTGAGCCAACCGGTGCGCCTGCTCTGCCAGGAGGAGAAGCCGGAGAAGCTGTTCGCCGAGCTGGCGCTGCATCATCTGGATCTGGTGATCTCCGACCGCCCGCTGCCCGCTACCGTCGGCGTCAAGGGCTACAGCCATCGGCTGGGGTGCAGCCCGCTGATCTGGGTCGGCACTCCCACCCTCGCCGAGCGCGCGCGCCACGATTTCCCTCATTCACTCCGCGAACTGCCGCTGCTGTTGCCCGGCGCCAATGCCGCCCAGAGCGCGCCGCTGGCCCGCTGGCTCCAGGAGCAGAAACTGGCGACCCATGTGGTCGGCGAATTTGATGACAGCGCGCTGATGAAGTCGTTCGGCGAGGCGGGCGTGGGGCTGTTTCCGGTGCCCGAGGTGATCCTCGAGGAGGTGTGTCGCCACTATGGGGTCGAACCGGCCGGGCGGCTGGACGAGATCCAGGTCAGCTATTACGCCATCTCCCTGGAGCGCCGCCTCACCCACCCGGCCGTGCTGGCAGTCAGCCAGACCGCGCACCAGTTGTTATCCGGCAAAGCCGAGACTACCAATGCATCGACTACGGGATCGCCAGCTGATCCTTGAGCGGCCGCAGATAACGGCGGCTGACCGGTACCTTGTGGCCGCCGCAGGTCACCACCTCGGCCAGACCGCCCTCGAGCAGCAGGATCTCGCGGATCTGCGCCGGATTGAGCAGGTACTGGCGGTGACAGCGCAGAAAGCCGCTCTTCTCCTCCAGGGTGCGCAGGGTCAGCTCGGTCGTGCCCTGACGCTCCCCAGCTACCACCCGATTGCCGGTCAGATCGCTGTGCACATACTCCACCTCGGCCAGTGGCAGCAGCAGGATGCGGTTATGACCGATGCAGGGGATGGTGCGCAGCGGGGCCGCCACTAATCCCGGATCGCCAGAGCCTGGAGCAGCCGCGCCCTCACTATCAGGAACCATCACCTCGCGGCGCGCCAGCAGCAATAAACGATCCAGGGTGCGCTGCAGTCGGGCCGGATCCACCGGCTTGAGCAGGTAATCCAGCGCGTGCTCCTCGAAGGCGCGTAGCGCGTACTCATCGAACGCGGTGACAAACACGATATGGGGCAGCGCTTGCGGATCCAGCATGCCCACCAGCTCCAGGCCACTGATGCGCGGCATCTGGATATCCAGAAACAGGATATCCGGCTTCAGGCGATGAATGGCCGGTAGCGCCTCCAGGGCATGGGCGCACTCGCCCAGCACCTCGATACAGCCAGAGGCCTGCAGCAGCAGGCGCAGCTCCTCGCGGGCCAGGGGTTCATCGTCGACTATCAGTGCCGTTAACATAGGACCTCCGTGAGTGGCAGGGAGATGATGACCCGAGTCAGGCGCCCGGGCTCGCACTCGACCCGCACGCCATACTGCTCGCCATACCGCGCCTTGATACGCCGATCGACGATATTCATACCGAGCCCCGATTTATCTGCCGGAGGCTGATACAGACCGGCGTTATCACTCACCACCAGTTGCAACGCATCGGCCTGCGCCTCGGCCCCCAGGGTCAGGCAACCGGGCTCCAGCATCTGCGAGATGCCATGCTTGATGGCGTTTTCCACCACCGGCTGCAGGGAGAAGGCCAGCAGCCGGCACTCCAGCAACGCCTCCGGGATCTGCCACTGCACGCTCAGATGATCGGCAAAGCGCGCCTGCTCGATCTGCAGATAAGCCTGCACATGCTCCAGCTCATCGCGCAGGCTGACCTCGTCACTCTGGCGTTTGAGATTCTTGCGAAAGAAGGTGGAGAGATGCTGCACCAGAGTCCGCGCCTGCTCGGGATCCCGGCGGATCACCGCCGACAGGGTATTGAGGGCGTTGAACAGAAAGTGCGGATTGATCTGGGCCTGCAGCAGCTTGATCTCCCCCTGGGCCAGCAGCCGCTTCTGCTCGTTGTATTTGCCGGAGAGGATCTGCCCCGAGAGCAGGCGCGCTATGCCCTCGCCCAGAGTGCGGTTCATCGAGGAGAAGAGTTTGCGCTTGGGCTCGTAGAGCTTGATGGTGCCGACCACCTGCCCCTCCTCGCCGCGCAGCGGTATCACCAGCGACGAGCCCAGCTTGCAACCCGGATGCAGGGTGCAACTGTAGGGGATGAGATTGCCGTCGGCATAGACCACCTCGTTGCGGCTGATGGCGGCAAAGGTGTGGGGCGAGGTGATGGGCGTCCCCGGCAAGTGGTGATCCTCGCCGATGCCGATAAAGGCCAGCAGCTGATGACAATCGGTGATGGCCACGGCGCCGACGCCGGTCTCTTCATACAGGATGCGCGCCATCTGGGCGCAGGTCTGCTGGGTGAAGCCCTGATCCAGCACCCCCATGGCCCGCTCGGCGATCTTCAGCGCCCGGGCCGAGAAGGCCACCGAATACTTCTCCAGCATGGCGCGCCGATCCAGGATCATGCCCATAAACATGGCCGCGCCCAGGGTGTTGGCCACCAACATGGGCGCCGCTATGTTCTGCACCAGATGCCAGGCATCGGCCAGGGGGCGCGCCACCAGCAGGATGATGCTCATCTGCATCAGCTCGGCGACAAAGGCCACCGTCGCCACCATCCAGGGATTGAACAGCCGATCCAGCCGCCGCCGGGCGACAAAGTGGCGATGCACCAGACCACCGAGCAGCCCTTCGGCCACGGTGGAGAACATGCAGGCCAGCGCCGTGAAGCCACCCAGCGAGTAGCGATGCAGGCCGCCCGTGAGCCCCACCAGCAAGCCGACTGCCGGGCCACCGACGATCCCGCCCAGGACGGCGCCGATGGCGCGGGTATTGGCGATGGAGTTCTCGATGCGCAGACCAAAATAGGTGCCGAGGATGCAGAAGGTGGAGAAGATGAGGTAGCAGACCAGCTTGTGCGGCAGGCTCAAAGTGACCTGGGTCAGCGGCATAAACAACGGCGTCTTGGAGAGCAGCCAGGCGATCACCAGATAAACGCACAACTGCTGGAACAAGGAGATCACCAGCGACAGTTGTTCCATTCCCATAAACCCTACCCTCGGCGTACCACGAAAACCGCCGTGTTATAACAAAGCCGCCGATCCGCAACTGCGGGCTGACGCACGAAAGTCAGGGCTGCGCCCTAATGCGAGTCAGTTAGCGGAGGAGAGATAGCCTGTTGAGCCAACCATTGGCGGCAGGGATGCCGCCATCGAGCCCCCATGGAAGGGTTTACGGCGGGTTGGCGAGAGAGGATGTCTCTCCCGAACCTTTTAACTGACAAGCATTCGGGCTGCGCACGGGAATTAAGCGGGGGAGCAGACTAGCTCCCCGCAACCGGGTCGTAGGCGATTAGAACGACTTGCTGATATTGATGAGCGGCAGCACCGGGAAGATGCCGTTGGCGGCATAGTTGCCCAGACCGATCTGCACGCCATCCAGATGCTGGGTGGCGTTGAACAGCCCGAGCTGGAAGGTGGTGCGCTCGGCATAGTTGACGAAACCGACGTTGGCCAGCGCATTGCCCTGGGCAATGTTCACCATGCCGAAGTTCAGCCCCTGCATGCTGTTGCCGACGTTGACGAGACCGGCATTCAGACCCTGCGCCTGGTTGGTCAGGTTGACTAGGCCAATATTGACCCCTTGATCCCGGCCCTCATGCCAGTTGACGGCGGTCAATGCCACACCGTGGAAGGATTGTCGCACCCGAGCGGCACCGACGCCGAGGGCAAACTGGATACCGGTAAAGTGGTTGGTGTCGGACAGCGCAAACAGCGGCAGATCCAGGCCGGTCACCGAGCCGGTTTGACCATATAGCACACTCAGACGAGCGCCGGAGACCTGCTGCGAGGCCGGCAGATTGATCCCCGGCAGTGACAGTTGCACCGGAGTAGCGGCCTGCGCCCAACTGGCACAGCTCAGGGTCACGGCGGCGGCCAAGAGTCGTAATTGCATCGTAAAGCTCCTTGTATGATGTATACCGGTTATAGATTCCTGCCGGTTTATGGGTGCGGGTATTCAGCGGCCCGCGACCAGAGTCGCCGCCATCATAAACCACAAACCCCAATCGAGGCTGAATCAATGGCAGAGAGGCACAGCCCTTGATCTGGAAAAGCAAAAGGCCACTCCGAAGAGTGGCCTTTTGTCTGAATTTGGTGCCCAGGGTCGGACTCGAACCGACACGGTTATTCACCGGCGGATTTTGAATCCGCTGCGTCTACCGATTTCGCCACCTGGGCGTGCACGCCGTTACCTTGCGGTCTCGGTCTGTTGTGCGGGAGGGATTATACAAATCCCCATCGGCAGCGCAAATGATTTTTTCCATTATCTCAATCGGTTGATGATTAAATCGTCGATGCGGTCACTGCAACAGGAACCCCGGCTTGAGGTAGACTAGGCAGCCCTGAATCACCCATAACTAAAGCAGTACCCTATGTCGAAAAAGAAACCAAGTCTCCGTCCGGCGGCGAATGATGCCGAACCGACCCCAAAAGTGATTATTCCGACCCACCCCCGCGCCGGGCTGTTTCGTCGTCTGGGCGCCTGGGCGCTCGATCTGCCGCTGGTCGGCATTCTGCTGGGCGCCGCCGCTTTCCTCGGCTACGGTCTGGCGCTGGTGCTGGAAGCCATGGGCCGTCTGGAGCTGGGCGAACACCCGGATGTCCAGCAATGGCTGGCGCACAACACCCTCTATATCCTGTTTCTGACCTGCGTGGTGTGCGGCTTCTATCTGTGGTTCTGGTGCAAGCGCGGCCAGACCCCGGGCATGCGGGTGCTGCGCCTGCGAGTGCAGAACACCGACGGCTCCCACCTCAAGGTGGGTCAGGCGCTGGTACGGATGTTCAGCAGTGCCTTTGGTCTGGGCAACCTGCTGGTGATCTTCGATATCAATCAGCTGGCCTTTCAGGATCACTGGGGGGATTGCGAAGTGATCCTGCTCGATCCGCAAGATATGCAATAACCGCCTATCAGGCTGCCCGGGCAAAGCATGGCCCGGGTAGCAATTCCCCATTCTGGGGCGCCAACTTGGCTATTTCCTCCGCTTTTTGCCCATCCCTGCCGCCCGCCATTCGCCTCGAGCCCTGGGGAAGGCCCGTCATCACCGGCTGCGCAACTTGTACACAAGCTGGCACACTCTCTGCTTTACTTAAGCTCAGATACACGCTGCATCTGACGATCCGGGGTCTCCAGATCAAGGCCAGAGCCACAATCTGCAATAGACGACTAGGGTTCCGACCGGTTTAACCGGTGTCTGGTCCGAGAGTGGTCGACCTTCCTCTTGAGGGTTACACGGCGGGATAAAAGCCCGGGAGAAGCAAGGCCATATGGCTCCTGATCTCAGTTGCTTTTAACCAATGTGCTCCCAGGGAGGGAACCCATGAACAATACCGTCACCATCACCCTGCTCCGCCGTCTGCTGTCGCGCCTGTCCGTGGCTGTGTTGCTGATCCCGCTGCTGCTCATCGGCACCCAAGCTCATGCCGAGGACAAACCCAAATTCAAGGTCGCCTGGACCATCTACGCCGGCTGGATGCCCTGGGACTATGCAGCCCAGAGCGGCATCATCAAAAAGTGGGCGGATAAGTACCACATCGAGCTCGAGGTGGTGCAGATCAATGACTATGTCGAGTCCATCAACCAGTACACGGCCGGTGGTTTTGATGGCTGTGTGATGACCAATATGGATGCCCTGACCATTCCGGCCGCCGGTGGTGTCGACTCCACGGCGCTGATCGTCGGGGATTTTTCCAATGGCAACGACGGTATCGTGCTCAAGGGCAAGAGCACGCTGGGTGATCTGAAGGGGCAGAAGGTCAATCTGGTCGAGCTGAGCGTCTCCCACTACCTGCTGGCGCGGGCGCTGGAAACCCAGGGCCTCTCCGAGAAAGATGTCACCGTCGTCAACACCTCGGATGCGGACATTGTCTCCGCCTACACCACCCCGGATGTCACCGCCGCCGTGACCTGGAATCCGCTGCTCAGCGAGATCGTCAAGACCCCGGGCAGCCACAAGGTGTTCGATTCCAGCTTCATCCCGGGGGAGATCATCGATCTGATGGTGGTCAACAGCACCACTCTCAAAGCCCACCCGGAGCTGGGTAAGGCGTTGACCGGCGCCTGGTACGAAACCATGGCCCTGATGTCCGGTACCGATGAACGCGCCAAGGCTGCGCGCACCCAGATGGCAAAGGCCTCAGGCACCGATCTGGTCGGCTACGAGGCCCAACTGGCGGCCACTCGCATGTTCTATCAGGCCAAGGATGCGGTGACCTTCACCACCAGCACCCAGCTCAAGAGCACCATGCAGCAGGTGGCCGAGTTCTCGTTCGCCCATGGCCTGCTGGGTGACAGCGCGCCAAATGCCCAGATGGTCGGGATTGAAACCCCCAGCGGCATCTACGGCGACAGCCAGAACGTCAAGCTGCGCTTCGATCCAAGCTTTATGCAGCTGGCAGCCGACGGCAAGCTCTGATCCCCGAAGGCTGACTCGTCAGCGGAGTATAGTCCCATGACCCGACTCATTAATCGCCAGCCGGCACGCACCAGCCGGCTGCTGTTGGCCCTGCTGCCCTTTGCGTTGCTGCTGCTCTGCTATCTGCTCAGCTCCCAGGCGCGGCTGGAGATCAACCCGCAGGACAAGCTGTTGCCGGGACTGGGCAGTATCGTCGAGGCCATTCAGCGGCTGGCGTTCGAGCCCAGCAAGCGCAGTGGCGAGATCCTGTTACTCACCGACACCCTGACCAGCCTGCGGTTGCTGCTGATTGGTGTCGGCAGCTCCGCGCTGCTGGCGCTGGTGCTGGGGCTCGGAACCGGGGCTATCCCCCTGTTGCGCGCCCCACTGTCACCGCTGGTCACGGCGCTGTCGCTGATCCCGCCGATGGCGATCTTGCCGATCCTGTTTATCAGTTTCGGCCTCGGCGATCTGGCCAAGGTGATGCTGATCGTGATCGGCATTACCCCCATGCTGATCCGCGATCTGCAACTCAAGACCCTGAGCCTGCCCGCCGAACAGCTGGTCAAGGCCCAGACTCTGGGCGGTAGCAGCTGGCAGATCATGCTGAGGGTGATGCTGCCCCAGGTGCTGCCACGCCTCATCGAGGCGGTGCGGCTGACCCTAGGCAGTGCCTGGTTGTTCCTCATCGCCGCAGAAGCCATCGCCGCCACCGCGGGGCTGGGCTACCGCATCTTCCTGGTGCGCCGCTACCTGGATATGGCGGTGATCCTGCCCTATGTCGCCTGGATCACCCTGCTGGCGTTCAGCATGGACTGGCTACTCAAGCAGGCGGCGCGCCGGGCCTTCCCCTGGTATTACGGCCGTGGTGGCGAAGGAGCAGCGACATGAGCCAGACCCCGTTATTACAAGCCAAAAATCTGTGGAAGGAGTATGGCGACAACTGCGTGCTGGAGCGCGTGAATGTCACTGTGCGCAGCGGCGAGTTTGTCACCATAGTCGGCGCCTCCGGCTGCGGTAAAACCACCTTTTTGAAGCTGCTTTTGGGCACCGAAACCGCCAGTCGCGGTGAACTGCTGCTGGATGGCGCGCCCATCGGCAACGAGCCCGACGAGCAACGCGGCATCGTCTTCCAGCGTTACTCGGTGTTTCCGCACCTGACCGCCCTGCAGAATGTGATGCTGGCCGACGAGTTCGCCGCCAGCCCGCTGCTCGGCCGTCTGTTCGGCGCTCGCAAGCAGCTGGCGCGGGATCGCGCCGCCGCCATGCTGGAGCGGGTCGGCCTCGCCCAGTCCCTGAACCGCTATCCGGCCGAGCTCTCCGGCGGCATGCAGCAACGGCTGGCGATTGCCCAGGCGCTGATGAAACAACCGCGGATCCTGCTGCTGGATGAGCCGTTCGGTGCCCTGGATCCGGGCATTCGCGGCGACATGCACCAGCTGATCCACGAGCTGTGGCAACAGCAGGGCTTGACCATCTTCATGATCACCCACGACCTGCGCGAGGGCTTTGCCCTGGGCAGCCGACTCTGGGTGTTCGACAAGGTGCGGCACGATCCCCAACAGCCGAACCGCTACGGCGCCCACATTACCTACGACATCCCCCTCGACAAGGGCGTAGCCCTGCCCGACGCGGTACAGCAGATCACCGCCCGCCCGGTGCCGTCTATGTCTTATCAGGAGTTAGCATGAGCGAATTGATCTATGAAGCCCGGTTACCCGGTGGCAGCCACTGGTCGCTGATAGTCCCCAAGGGCACTGTGTTGCGCCTGACCGATGAAAAGGGCGGCGCCAATCTGGGGCTGCTGTTTTACAACCCGAAGAATCTGCTGGAACGTTACAACGCCCCCGATACCTTGAAATGCCAGCACACCTTCAAGCTGACCCAGGGCCACTGCCTCTATTCGGATATGGGCCATATCTTCTGCTCGATCGTCGAGGACAGCACCGGCTGGATCGACACCGTCGGTGGCACCAGCAATAAAGCCAAAGTGAGTGCCCGCTGGGGGGAGCGCAACTATCAGCGCGACCGCAACCTGTGGCTGCAGAACGGCTATGACAGTTTTCTGGTCGAAGTGGCCAAATATGGCCTGGGCGAACGGGATCTGGCGGCCAATCTGAATCTGTTCAGCAAGGTCGCGGTCAACGACGGCGGCGATTTGCAGTTTGTCAGCGATCACTCACCCGCAGGCGCCACCATCAGCCTGCGCTTCGAGATGGAAACCCTGGTGGTGATGCACACCTGCCCCCATCCCATGAACCCGGCAGCGGAATACCCGCGCAAGCCGGTGCGCTATGCCCTGCTGGAAGCGGACCCGGTGGCAGCAGACGATCTCTGCCTCAACTCCCGGCCGGAGAATGGACGCGGCTTTGCCAACAACGCCCGTTATCTCTGCTGCCCACACCATTGATGAAGTAAGGAGTCACTACCATGCTGACTACAAGTCCGTTGCTGCCTGAACAGGCCCTGTTGCGCCAGAAGGTTCCGGCAGGCGATTACTGGCTGCAGGAGCTCAAGGCCGGACAGACGCTGCGTATTCTGGATCTGGAAGGCAACCAGGCCGCCGATACCCTGTTCTTCAATGCCCGGGATCCGGCCGAACGTTACAGCGCCATGGATACCCTCCGCGAGCAGGGTAACGTCTACCTCACCACAGGTAGCCGTCTGCTCTCCAACCGCGGCAATCTGCTGCTGACCATCAGCGCCGATACCTGCGGTCGGCACGATACCCTGGGCGGCGCCTGCGCCACCGAGAGTAACCAGGTGCGTTATGACCTCGACAAGCAGCATATGCACGCTTGTCGGGATAGCTGGTTGCTGGCCGTCAGCGAGAATCCGCAGTGGGGACTCTCCAAGCGCGATATCACCCATAACATCAATTTTTTCATGAATGTACCGGTAACGCCCGAGGGCGGCCTGAGCTTTGCCGATGGCATCAGTGCACCGGGTAAATATGTGGAGCTGGTCGCCGCCATGGACGTCATAGTCCTGCTGTCCAACTGCCCGCAGCTCAACAATCCCTGCAACGCCTACAACCCGACTCCGGTCGAGATGATCATCTGGGATCCGGCGGCCTAGCCAGCACCGCGCATTTCCGAACCCTATCAGCCCCGGGACGACCCAATGAGGGCTTGCAACAAGGAAGGCGGGACGACCCGCCCGAGTGGAGTCTGATCCCATGTTTGCCAAAGTATTGATCGCCAACCGCGGTGCCATTGCCTGTCGCATCATTCGTACCCTGCAAGCCATGGGGGTGGGTGCCGTCGCCGTCTACAGCGACGCCGATGTCGACAGCCTGCATGTCAGCGCCGCCGACGAGGCCTATAGCCTGGGCCCGGGTCCGGCTAGCCAAACCTATCTGGATCAGGAGCAACTGCTGCACATAGCCCGCCGCTGTGGCGCCCAAGCCATACACCCCGGTTATGGCTTTTTGAGCGAAAACCCCGACTTTGCCCGCCGCTGCGAGGCGCAGGGCCTGGTGTTTCTGGGTCCGACGCCCGAGCAGATGACCGCCTTTGGTCTCAAGCATCAGGCCCGGGCTCTGGCACAAGCCGCCCAGGTGCCGCTGTTGCCGGGCTCTGGCCTGCTGGCCGATGTGAACGAAGCCCTGGCCGAGGCCGAGCGTATCGGCTACCCGGTGATGCTCAAGAGTACCGCCGGGGGCGGCGGCATCGGCATGCAGCGCTGCTTCAGCGCCGCCGAGCTGGAAGTCGCCTACGCCTCGGTCAAGCGTCTGTCGGAGAACAACTTCAGCAATGGCGGCCTGTTTGTCGAGAAGTTCATCGCCGATGCCCGTCACATCGAGGTGCAACTGTTCGGTGACGGCCAGGGCGAGGTGATCGCCATCGGCGAGCGGGATTGCTCCGCCCAGCGCCGCAACCAGAAGGTGATCGAGGAGTGTCCGGCTCCCCACCTGAGTGACGAGGTGCGGCAGGCGCTGCGCGAAACCGCCGTCACGCTGGGGCGCAGCATCGGTTACCGCAGTGCCGGCACCGTGGAATATGTGCTGGATGCCAACACCCAGCAGTTCTACTTTCTCGAGGTCAACACCCGACTCCAGGTCGAGCACGGCGTCACCGAGCAGGTCTTTGGCCTGGATCTGGTGCGCTGGATGATCGAGCTGGGTGCTGGAACCCTGCCACCGCTGGCCGAGCTGGCGCAGGCCTTGCAGCCCCGGGGTCATGCCATCCAGGTGCGGCTCTATGCCGAGGATCCGGCTCAGCAGTTCCGCCCCTGCGCCGGTCTGCTCAGCCATGTCGCCTTCCCGACCGTGGATCGTCGCCGCTTGCGCATCGACAGCTGGGTCGAATCCGGGGTGGAAGTCCCCGCCTTCTTCGATCCCATGCTGGCCAAACTCATCAGCCACGGCGACGATCGGGCTCAAGCCCTGCAGCAGTTACAGGTTCTGCTGGGCGACAGCGAAATCTATGGTATTGAAACCAATCGGCACTGGCTGCAGGCCCTGCTGGCCAGCCCGCTGGTGCAAACCGGCTCGGTACTGACCCGGTCGCTGAATGATTTTATCTGGCAACCCCAGACCCTGGATGTGCTCAGTGGCGGCACCCAGACCACACTGCAGGATGTCCCCGGCCGCATCGGCTACTGGCATATCGGCGTGCCGCCTTCCGGCCCCATGGATAACTGGTCGTTTCGCCTCGGCAACCGGCTGCTGGGCAATTCACCCGATGCCTGTGGCATGGAGATCACCCTGAGCGGCCCGAGCCTGCGCTTTAACTGCGAGCGGCAAATCGTGCTGGCCGGTGCCGAGCTGGAGGCACGACTGGTCAGCGCCTCAGGGGAGAGCCGCAGCCTGCCGTTCTGGCAACGGCTGACGATCCCGGCCGGCAGCCTGCTGCATCTGGGCAAGGTTCAGGGACATGGCGCCCGCAGCTATCTGCTGGTGGCCGGTGGCTTCGACTGCCCGGCTTATCTCGGCAGTCGCAGCACCTTTACCCTCGGCCAGTTTGGCGGCCACGCCGGACGCGCGCTGCAAAGCGGTGATGTGCTGCATCTGCACCCCGCGCCCGCAGCCGCGCTCGACAGTGCATCACTCCCGGATCTGCCCGTTCAGCTGCCCGCCGCGCTCCAGCCCAAGCTGGGTACCGAGTGGCAGCTGCGAGTCATGTATGGCCCCCATGGCGCCCCGGACTTTTTCACCGACGCCGATATCACGACCCTGTTCAGCAGCGCCTACGAGGTGCATTACAACTCCAGTCGCACCGGCGTGCGGCTGATAGGTCCCAAGCCGCAGTGGGCGCGCACCGATGGCGGTGAAGCCGGTCTGCACCCCTCCAACTTGCACGATAATGCCTATGCCATCGGCACCCTGGATTTTACCGGCGATATGCCGGTCCTGCTGGGTCCGGATGGTCCGAGCCTGGGTGGTTTTGTCTGTCCGGTGACCCTGATCAAGGCCGATCTGTGGAAAATGGGTCAGCTCAAGGCCGGGGATCGGGTGCGCTTTATTCCCGTCACCCTGGACGATGCCGAAGCGCTGGAGCGCGCCCAACTCGCCGCGCTGGTCACTCTTGAGCCCGCGGAAGAGCCGCAACTCAACCCCGCCCCCCTCGATACCCCGATCATCAAGACCCTACCCTGGGAAGAGTACGGTGAACAGGTGGTCTATCGCCCCAGTGGCGATGATTACCTGCTGGTGGAGTATGGCCCCCAGGTGCTGGATATCCGCCTGCGCTTTCGCGCTCACGCCCTGATGCTCTGGCTGGAGCGCGCCGCCCTGCCGGGCGTGCTGGAGCTCACCCCCGGCATCCGCTCGTTGCAGATCCACTACGACAACCTGCGTCTGCCCCGCCACAGCTTGCTGGCGCACTTGGAGCGGGCCGAGCGCGAGCTGATCCGAAGCGACGATCTGCGGGTCCCCGCCCGCATCGTCCATCTGCCACTCTCCTGGGATGATGAGGCCACCCGGCTGGCGATCCGCAAATATGACGAGCTGGTGCGCAAGGACGCCCCCTGGTGCCCGTCGAACATCGAATTTATCCGCCGCATCAATGGCCTGGAGTCGGTCGATCAGGTCAAGGAGATACTGTTTAGCGCCAGCTATCTGGTGATGGGGTTAGGCGATGTCTATCTGGGGGCACCGGTGGCGACGCCGCTGGATCCGCGCCATCGCCTGGTCACCACCAAGTACAATCCGGCCCGCACCTGGACCCCGGAGAACGCGGTGGGGATCGGTGGTGCCTATCTGTGTGTCTACGGCATGGAGGGGCCGGGCGGCTACCAGTTTGTCGGCCGCACCCTGCAGATGTGGAATCGCTATCGGCAGACCACCGAATTCAGCCAGCCCTGGCTGTTGCGCTTCTTCGACCAGATCCGCTTTTACGAGGTCAGCGCCGAGGAGCTGGTGCGCATCCGCGCCGAGTTTCCCCGCGGCCGCTACCCGCTCACCATCGAGGAGACCGAGTTTTCGCTGGCCGAGTATCAGGCACAACTGGATGCCAATGCCGAGGCCATCACCGCCGCCAAGCAGCGCCAGCAACAGGCCTTCGAAGCCGAGCGCCAGCGCTGGATCGACAGTGGTCAGGCGCACTTCATCAGTGATGGTGAGGCGATTGCGGAAACCGGCGAAGAGCTGGTGCTGAGTGCCCGGCAACGGGCGGTCGAGAGTCCGGTCTCCGGCAGCATCTGGCAGCTGGCCGTTGCGCCCGGCGATCGGGTGCAGGCCGGTGATACCCTGCTGATCATCGAATCGATGAAGATGGAGATCGCCGTCCAGGCCCTCGAAGCCGGCACAATAGTCAGTATCCAGCGCGAACCCGGCCAGCAAGTCAAAGCCGGTCAATGCCTGCTGGTATTGGAAGTCGAGTAGCCCTGCATCATCGCCTCACTCCCCACCGGCCGCTTATTCACTCGCCGGTGGGGAGCCGCAAAGCCATTCAATCGGCAGCAGCCGAAATGGTTTACGTCCCAACCTCGCCCTCACCATCAGGGCGAGGCTTTTTATTGGCTCGGCCCCTGTGAGGTGTTGCATCGACAAACACTGACATGAGCGTGGAGTCTGGACGATCGCAGACACGTCGTGAAGACATCCCTGTCGACTCGCGGGTGGCATCCCTGCCACCCACGGTCTGCTATTCGCCCAAACTCCACCCCGCTTGATTCACAACCCGTCACTCGAACAGAACCTTTTGATGCCTCCAACGCCGAGCAGTGCAAGGGGCAGCCCGCGACAAAACGCGAGATTTTAATATTCACAAAGTTAGCTATAAGCGAACACCTGCAAAACAAAAACAGATTATTTTCAGATAGATAGTTTCATTTTTGCCTAAAGTTATTATTCAATATAATATTCATTATATTATTCACTCCTCTGGAATTTCAGCCCATGACCCGAGACAATACGCTATCTGACGAACTCATTCGTCAGGCCCTGCTAGCAGGCCCAGCCAATGGTGCCGAAGTGGCGCAGCGGCTGCTCAGATCCGGGCTGGAAGTCAGCCAACCCACCCTATCGCGCCGTCTTGCCGAGTTGGCTGCCCGGGGGGAGATATTACAACTGGGGGAGAAGCGCGGTCGTTGTAACTACCTGCAGCGGCCACTGGAGGGCACCACCGCATGGCCCCTCTATCAGGTGATGAGCGATGGCACCTCGACGCGGATCGGCCACCTGTATCGGGTTTACCCCGGCTTTGCCTGGCAGGTGGGCGCACTGAGCGGTCACAGTGAAAACTTCCCCTGGTGGCTGATGGATATTCTGCCGCAGGGTTATCTGGGGCGGACTCTGGCCGGACAACAGGGGCTGGTCAGCACAGACGCCGGTATCTGGTCTGAAGATCAGACCCTGCAGCATCTGAGCCGCCTTGATTTGGCCGGCGATCTGCTGATTGGCGAGGCCAGTTATCTGGCATTTATCCAGCAAGCCCATGGCGCAGAGCAGGCGACCCTGAACGACTTATCATCGATTGCCAGCCAGCTCTCGCTGCAAGCCATAGGCGGTTCATCGGCCGGTGGCGAACAACCCAAATTTGTCCGCGCTATCGCCCCCTACGGCGACTGCATCATCAAATTCAGCAGCGACATAACCCAGAGCGCCAATGCCCGGCGCTGGGCCGATCTGCTACTGGCCGAGCAGTGCGCCCTGCAGATGCTGGCCCAGAACGGCATCCCCACGCCCGATAGCCAACTCATCATCGATGAACAGCGGGTCTATCTGCTCTCGCCGCGCTTTGATCGCCTGCCCCAGGCCGGGCGTTGCGGTGTGGTCTCACTGCGCAGTCTGAATGCCGAGTTTCTGGGCAAGGCTGAAACGACCCCTTGGCCAGAATTGTGCCGCGAGCTGGCTCGTCTCGGCATGATCGAGCCCGAGGCGCTGCCAGTCATCGAGCGCGTCTGGGCCTTTGGGGTGCTGATCGCCAATCAGGATATGCACCCCGGCAATCTCTCGTTTTTGCGTACCAGCCGCTTTGAGGTCAAGTTCCCACCCGCCGAACCGCTACAACTGGCCCCTGTCTATGACATGCTGCCCATGGCCTATGCTCCCGCTCGCGCCGGTGACCGACGCCAAGCCGATTCATTGGCCAAGGTGCAACTCACCCCGCTGATCGGTAAAGCGGTTTGGCTGGAGACCTACCAACTGGCACAGAACTTCTGGCAGCAGCTAAGCCAGGACTCCCGACTCAGCGACGAATTTCGCGCTATCGCCTCCGCCTCACAGCTCTACCTGCAACAGCAAATACTCCCCGCCCTACAAAGAATGGCGGAGTAGGAATCGAGAAGGTTGACGAAAAGGCCCCTACAAGAAATAGGAAGCGAACAGATATTTCAGGTCGAACTCATGGGGCTTAATAGCATTTTTCTGTACCGATCTTATTACCACCGGAGACTGACACACCTTGAATCAACCCTTGTTGCCGTAAAAACCTGTTCTCAGATACTGACGGCCGGTTGTCAAATTAGGGAAGGTGCGAATAAGCAGGTCATTTCTTCCCAAGCTGACTCGCTGATTAAAATTTCGCGGATCTGGGCCGATTTTTTT
>NZ_BAAGVN010000330.1:0-25058 GCF_054780855.1 Pseudaeromonas pectinilytica | reverse complement strand
GCCCATTCGGCAGGCCGTCAACTAAGCCCGCCCGGCGGGTTGGGGAGCGAGTATCCGACTTTGGATTTGATCAACAAGGCCGCCCTATGGCGGAGTTGCCTGGTATCAGGACGGCAATCCACAGACGGGTCGCAAAGGGCAATTCTACCTGAACACCTACTACCCCTATGGCTTGCAGAGCTGGAACATCAGTACCCTGCTCTCCCATGAGGCAGCCCCTGGCCACCACTTCCAGATCACCATAGCCCAAGAGCTGGCCGCCAAGGATCCGGACTTCCCGCAGTATGTGGCGAATTCTTCCTATACCGCTTATGCCGAAGGGTGGGCGCTCTACACCGAATACTTGGCCGATCACGACATGGGGCTCTATCAGGGGCGTGGTCTCTACGATCCGGCAGTGGGAAACGTCAAGGTCGAGGGAACCCCAGCATTCAACAACCAGTTGCAATACTTCGGTCGCCTCAACGAGGAGATGCTCAGGGCCATGCGGTTGGTCGTCGATACCGGCATTCACTGGTATGGCTGGAGTCACGACCGGGCCGTCAGCTACATGAAGGAGAATTCGGCGCTGGGAGCTGGCGACATCAGCTCTGAGGTGCCGCGTTACATGGCATACACAGCTCAGGCGACCTCCTACAAGGCCGGTCAGCTGGCCCTGATCCAGATGCGGGAGTCTGCCGAACAGACCCTTGGCAGTCGCTTTGATCTCAAGGCATTCCACCACCATGTGCTGGAATACGGCATGCTGCCCATCTCGGTACTGGAGCGAAAGAACAAGCAGTGGATTGAATCCTTGAAATAAGGTGCTCGTGAAGAAGGTGATAGGCCTTTAGTCCCATAAGCCCGATGCCAGTCCGTTAACGCTGACTGGCATTGTTTTTATTCGGCACTATGAGCCGCCCCGCTTCCGGCTGATCATCATGGGCGATATCTCCCGATAGCGGCACTGAGCGAAACCTTTGCCAATACGGTGGGTCAATAACGCCCACCAGCCAAGCCCCTACGAACAGCCAACAGACCACCAACGAGCAACAAAAAGGACAGCCATCTGATTCCAGAGTGCTGTCCTTCTGCTTTCACTTCTACTTTCACTCAGAAGATGACTCTCCCGTTTGCCGACACTAGGTGCCAGCAAGAGACGTCTCTAGGCTTTGGTCAGTTCAGGCTGCTTCAAGAAGCGGATGAGCAGTTCGGTGGCTGTACTGAGCTGTTGCTTGATACGTCCAGGAAACAGGGTTTCCAGCTTATCGAGACGATCAGCTCCCGTATGCCAAATCTCGCCCCATTGCTGCTCGCTTTCCCGATCGCAGGCGGAGTTAGCGGCCGCATCGAAACAATCCCAAAGCTCCGGATGTGTGGACTGAGAGTAGCCATCGTAGCCATTCTGGCCATTGATGTTGAAATTGGTCGCTTCCAGATAGGCGATAGGGATACCAAGGCAGGCAAAAGAGCCATGATCCGACCATGAGCCGGTTTCACCAGCAGGATAACCGGGAATTGCCGGATGCACCGAGAAACTCACCCCCGGCATCTGCTCTCCTACAGCCTGCAAACGTTCACGAAGCTGGGTTGAATAACTGTATTTTTGGGGATCGCTACAGTTGTACTCGTTCACGTCAGAGTGTGCCGAATGCAGGTACATAATGTCTCCGCCAACCACGGTATCGTAGTTGACCATACCGCGGACCCGTGACAGCGTCTCGGCATCCAGACTGGCGGCATAGGCCTTGGAACCATTGACGCCATTCTCCTCGGCACCAAAGAATACCAGCCGAACGGTCAGCGGTAGCGTCTTGCCAGCCAGCGCTTCGGCCGTCGCGAGCATGGCGGCCACACTGGCAGCGTTATCGGTGGCCCCCTCCGATCCGACATCCACACCCGTACTATCGTAGTGGGCACCGATGATCAGTATCTCGTCACTCTGTCCGGGTAATACCACCTCGACATTCTGGGACTGCATTTGCTGCGCCTTACGGGTATAGGTGAAGGGAATCAGTTGCGGCGTATACCCCCAGCCGGTCAGGTTATCCACTATCCAGTTAGCGGCGCGTGTTTCGGCTTCAGTGCCTGTCGGGCGAGCCCCTATCCCGGATGCGCCAAGGCTAAGCTCTTCCAGATAGCCATAGGCCTTGCTACCCGCCGCAGGGGTGGTCGCCTGTTCATTTTTCTCGTTACAACCCGCTAATGCGGCACATACCAGTATCCAGACCAAGCGTTTTTTCATTGTTATTCCTTATTAGAAGAAGATGTGTCGGGCACAGTTATCTCATTCCCCGACCGCCAACACCCCGAGCACGCTAAAGGGTTATCCCCGCAGCGCGGTAACCATTAGCAAGTAAGCAAGTAGCAAGTAGCAGACCAATTTGTGTTTTTACTTTAATTTCAGCAGATAGCGGGATAGATGGCGGTAGAACGCAGCAGCAAGCCCCCGTCAGCAGGGGTGCTGCAAGATAGCGGGGCCCAATATAGGACATGGTGGTTGCTTATGGCGCATTGCTCTTGGATCAAATTAGCAGCAAACGCCTTGCAGTGGCGTTATAGCAGAGATCCCTTCTGACTTAGCGGCCAGCAACAGAATAGGCTCCTAGAGGATCATAACCCCGCCCAAAGGGCCCTGTCATAGTTCGGGCCAAATCGCTGCCCGAACACGCGCGCAGCACTCCTCGGGCGGCTCGGGCTTATGGCCTGAACTTATGGCCCCTGAACTTATGACCTGAGTTGGCGGCTGGCATGGCGCCCTGTGGGGATCACCCAGGGGGTGCCGAACACGGGATCAGTGACCACGGTGACGGCTTGGCCGTAGGCCTGTTCAATGGTGGCGGCTTGCAGCACCTCAGCGGCCGGGCCTTGTTGCAGGATCTGGCCTTGATGCAGCAGAACCAGTTGGTCAGCATAACGGCTGGCCAGATTCAGATCGTGGAGCACCACCACCAGCGTCTTGCCCTGCAGGCGCAGGTCGGTCAGCAGATCCAGGATCTCGACCTGATGATTCAGATCCAGATGGTTGATGGGCTCATCGAGCAGCAATACCTCCGCCTCCTGGGCCAGCACCATGGCGATCCAGGCCCGTTGCTGCTGACCACCGGAAAGCGAGGACAAACGTCGAGCACTCAGATCCAGCAATCCGGTCTGGGCCAGAGCCTGCTGCACGGCGTCTTCATCCTCGGCCTGCCACTGGCGCAGCAGAGCCTGATGGGGAAAGCGCCCGTAGCGCACCAGATCAAAGACCGTCAGATCGGCAAACAGCTCGGGATATTGGGGCAGATAGGCCAGCCGCCGCGCCCGCTCCACCGCAGGCCAATCGGCCAGCGGACGCTGCTCGAAGAGGATGCGCCCCTGGGTCGGTGCCAGATGTCCGGCCAACGCCTTGAGCAAGGTAGATTTGCCGCAACCATTGGCCCCCAGCAACACGATAAGCTGGCCGCGGGGCAGCGCCAGCGAAAACTGGCTCAGCACGGGGCTGGCGTCATAAGCCAGAGTCAATCCTTCACAGACGAACGGCACAGGGCACCTCCTTCAGGGACAGCGAGTGAGAACAACTGCGGGATCTGATCCAGCGCCACCCCGGCGGCCAGGATGCCGTTGGCGGTATTCCAGATCACATCATCCAGACTGCGTACCCGGTTATGCCGCACCACCGACAGCTGCTGCCAGGTCGGATCGCTCATAAAGGCCTCGCGATAGAGCAAGGTGCTCTGCTGGCGACGGGCCCCATAGGTGAAATAGAACAGCCAGTCGGCCTCCAGCTCGGCGATGCGCTCAGCGCTGAAGTTATTGACGCCATAGGCGTGAACATTCTGGCTGGCCGGGCGCGTCACCCCGAGGGCGGCGAAGAGCTCGCCGCTGAACGAATCCAGCTGGTAGAGGCGCACCTGGCCCGGATTAAAGCGCAGCACACTGACCTGGCGCAGCGGCTGCTGGTGCAACGCCTGTTTCAGGCACTGGATCCGCGCCTGCACCCGGGCTAGACGTTTGATCCCGGCCTGCTCCTGCCCTAGTGCCCGGGCAAAGAGCAGAAAGTTCTGCTGCCAGCCCTTGCGGCTATCCCGGACCAACACGGTCGGGGCTATACGCTCCAGGGTGGCCCGCAGCCGCGCCGATTGCTGGCGGCTACCGAGGATCAAGTCCGGCTGCAGGCTGGCAATCAACTCCAGATTCGGCGCATTCTCCAGCCCGACTACCGTCACCCCTTGCATCTGCTGCGCGATATGCGGATACCAGGGCTGACCGTTGAGCGAGCGCGTGGCCCCCACAGGTTTGAGCCCGAGCGCCAGCAGGGCTTCGGTGCTGTCATTGCTCAGGGTCACCACTCGCAGCGCGGTCGCATCTTCCGAGGCATAAGCAGCCGCCGGGAGTGGCAGCAGCAGGATCGGTAACACCATGATCTGTAAAACAAGGACCAGCAGCCGTAACGTCAGCCAATCGCGCGACAACCCCACCCCCAACAGCAAACAGAGGGCATTCATGATCGCCCTCCCCGGCCATAGAGCCAGAGAAAACAGGGCACGCCGATGAGCGCAGTGAAGATCCCCACCGGCAGCTCGTAAGGGCTGAACAAGTTACGCGCCAGCACATCGGCGGCGACCACCAGCAAGGCTCCGCCACAGGCGTTGCCGATGAGTTGGGCCGGAACGCCCCGTGGACAAATACGCCGGATGAGATGGGGCACCACCAGGCCGACGAAGCTCACCTGTCCGGCCCCGGCAACCGCGATGGCCGTGAGTCCTGCAGCCAGCAGATAGAGCCAGCGCTGACTGATGCCCACTGGCTGCCCCAGACTCCCCATCACCTCGTCGGAGAGGCGATACAGCGCCAGCGCCCGGTAGTTGAGCAGCGTCAGGCTCAAGAGCAGCACACAGGCAGCCAGCAGCCAGCGATTGAGGGCGGGATTGGCCTGGGCCAGGGAGCCCACCAGCCAGATCTGTGCCTGCATCGCCATATCACTTTGACTCAGCAGCAGTAAAAGGCTGACCAACGCCTTGCAGATGGCGGCCACCACCAGACCGGCAAACACCATCTTCTCCAGATCGCCGTCGCGCCGACTCAGGCCACGCAACAGCATCAGCACCGCCACAGCTCCGGCCAATGCGGCCAGCGCCATGCCTTGGGGGCTGAGCAGGTGCCCGCCCCAGAGCGCCTCACCGGCAAACAGCACCAACACCACACTCAAGCCGGCACCATCGGCCAAGCCCAGCACCGAAGGCGCGGCAATGGACACCCGGGTCAGGCTCTGCAGCACAAAGCCGGCCACCGCCAGACTGGCGCCGACCACTAATCCCAGCAACAGCCGTGGCCAGCGCAATTCGAACAGCACCAACTGCTGCAGCGCCGAAGGAGCTTGCAGATCCAGCGGATTGATCCATAAGGGGCCCAACGCCATCGCCAGCAGGCTGACCAGTGCCAGCACCAGCAACAGCAAACCGAGCACGCGCAATGCACCGGCGGGCAGCAGCAGACTCAGCCCGGCGCCGCGCCAGGGCCGATCCGCCATCCATGTAGCAGCGGTCGACTTGGCTGCGGGATAGGCCGTAGGTTGCCGAGTTGACGGCTGCGGTTGTTGATCGGACACCGGTTTAGCCTGCGCCATCGGCACGCCCCCGCTGACGGTAGAGCAGGAACAAGAAGGCCGGCCCGCCGAGCAGAGCCGTGACCACGCCAGCGGGAATATCCTCGGGATAGTAGATAAACCGCGCCAACAGATCGGCCAGCGTCAGCAGCAAGGCACCGAGTAGCGCCGCCAGCGGCAGCCAGTGGCGATGTCCGCTGGCGCTATTCCCGTTAGTGCTTAAGCGCAACGCCATGCGGGGTACCAGCAAGCCGATAAAGCCGATGGGGCCAATCACCCCGACCACGGCGGCCACCAGCAAGCTGGAAATCAGCACCGCCTGGCGGCGCAAGGTGTCCGGATCTTGCCCCAGGGTGCGGATCTGGGCATCGCCTAGATAAAAGAGATCGAGTTTGCCCCACAGCCGCCATAACCCGACCACGGCCAGCAGCAACCAGGGCAGCGCCGCCCAGAACTGGCGCAAAGAGCGACCGGCGATATTGCCGGTCAGCCAGCTCAGGGCCTGATCCTGAGTGGCCGGATCCAGGGTGTTCAGGGTCTGGGTCAGGGCTGCGAACAGCATGGCCAGCACACTCCCCAACAAGGGCAGACGCAGCAGACTGTGTCGCGCGCCCTCCCGCCCCAGCAACCACAGCAGCAAGCGGGTCATGGCCAACGCGGCGACAAACGCCAGTCCATTCAGCCAGCCCAGTCCCAGATCCGGCTGTATAAACAGCGCCAGCACCACGCAAAACGAGGCCGCCGCATTCACGCCGAGCACATCCGGAGCCGCCAGCGGATTGCGGGTCAGGCTCTGCAGCAGACAACCGGACACCGCCAGCGCCGCCCCGCACACGGGGGCAATCAGCATCCGCGGCAGGCGATATTCCAAGATCAGATGACGCAGCGTCAGATCCTGACTCCAGCCCAGCAAGGCAGCCGGGGATAGACTGCGATAGCCCAGCAACAGGCTGGCGACCAGCGCCAGCCCCAGTCCGAGTCCAAGCGCAACCCACAGCCAGCTCAGTTGCCCTCTTGGCCGGGATGCGGACATCAGAAGCCGACCGTGGTGGTCAACAAGAACTGCCGCGGTTCACCGATCGCCAGGATAGGCGCATTGGCATTGCTGACGCCCGAGGTGTAGTAGGTTTTGTCGAACATATTCTTCAGATTGAACTGCACCTTGAGATCGTAAGCACCCAGCTTGCGGTCATAGGCCAGCATGCTGTCGTAGACCATGCTGGCGGGCAGCGCGTACATGGTGCCCTTGGTGTTACCTATGTACCAGGTGCCGGTATACCGGCTGTAGGCTCCGGCCCGCAGGTTGCCACCCAGTATCTGATTCCACTGATGGATCAGCCCAAGAGAGGCCATATGTTTAGCCACTCCATCCACCGGAGTACCGGCCAGCAGCGGATCTTCCAGCACGTCGGCATCGGTATAGGCGTAGCTGCCATAGCCGCTCCAGTTCTCGCTCAGATCGCCGTTGACCTCAGCCTCCAGCCCGCGGGAGCGCACTCGCCCGGCGACCCGGTAGAGAGTGTCGCCAGTCGTGGTATCGGTCTCGCTGGTCAGCACATTTTTCTTGTCGATATCAAACAGTGCCAGGGTCGAGGTCAGCCCCTTGCCCTGCCACTTGGTGCCCAGCTCCCAGGATTTGCCCTCTTCAGGTGGCAGATCGCCGATGGCGTTGGCAATCGAGGTATTGGGACGGAACGACTCGGTATAGCTGGAGTAGAGCGACCAGTCCGGATCGAGCAGATAGACGACCCCGGCCCGAGGCACAAACTTGCTGTCGTTGACATGGCTGTTGGTATTGAACGGGCGTCCCTTGCCGGTCAGCTCGTTGAAGTGGTCATAGCGGCCACCCAGCACCAGGATCCAGTGTTCATCCAGGGTCCAGGCATCCTGCAGATAAACAGCCGAGGTGCGCAACTTGTCGGTCTGATCGCTATCGGCGGCGCTGACGTTGATCGGATAATCCGAGGTGCCATACACGGGATCATACATATTGAAGTTCTTGTTGCTGCTGTCGCGATAGAGATCACCCAGCGTCCGGTAGTTGTGCATGTACTGCACCCCGGTCACTACTTCATGGCGGGTGCTGCCCTGATCGATGGTCCCGACTGTGTAGAGGCTCGCGGTATGGGCCTCTTGCAAGGCATCCTTGGTGGCATCGGCACGGCGGGTCACCACGCCGGTAGTGGAGTCAAACGACATGACCCGCATCTGGTCATCGTTGTAGTAGTTACGGCTGTAGCCATAGCCGCCATGCAGGGACCAGCGGTTATTCCACTGATGGGAGAACTTCAGATTGGCGGTGTCGGCGCGGCCCGTGGTGATGTTATAGGTCTCGTCGAGTCGGCGCTCGCGGGGGATCGCCAGCGGCTTGCCGGTCTTGGTGTCGATGTAGGTGCCCCGATCAAAGGGCACCGCATAATCCATGTGTTCATAGTCCAGCAGTATGGCCGTGGTTTCGTTCTCCCACGCCACCGAAGGCGCGACAACCGCTTGCTCAATCTCGCCAAAATTACGCCAGTAATCATATTGTTGCTTGTCGGCAATCAGGCGGTACGAGAGCCCATTGTCATTGAGCGGCCCGGTCAAATCCGCCTGCACGCCGCCGCCACCAAAACTGGTGTAATAGCTGGAGGCCTGATAATAAGCCTCATGCTTGGGCTTCTTGGTCACCACATTGATGATGCCGCCGGGATCCTGAATGCCATACAGCAGCGAAGCCGGGCCCTTGAGCACCTCGACCCGCTCTGTAGTCGGCGTGAAGTTGCGTGCCTGAACCGACTGCAGGCCGTTACGCATGATGGAGTTATCCCGGTTGCCGCCAAAGCCGCGCTTCATGATGGCATCCTGGGTGCCGCCCAAGGTGTTGCTCTGCTTGAGACCGGCCACCGAGGAGAGTGCCTCGTCCAGACTCTGCGGCTGACGATCCTCCAACTGCTGCTCGGTCACCACACTCACCGCTTGCGGGATCTCCACCAGCGGCGTATCTGTTTGGGTTGCCAGGGACGAAGTCTGGGCCTGATAGCCTTTGGCCTCATCCTGCGATGCCTTGACCGCATCCGCCACCACCATCACAGGCGCTGTGGTTGCATTCTGTTCAGCGAACGTCGAGGTCGAGCAGAACAAGGCCAGAACGGACAGAGAAAACGGCAGCGACGGCCGGACAGCCAGTGCAGCGGAGGAGGAAGCAAACGACATAATGCGAACCCTGCAGATAAAAGTGCAGGAATTCTACATATTAAGCCATTAGATGCAAACAGTTATCATTTGCTGAATCATGCTGACATTGTGAGGTTATCAAACGATGCTGGTCCGATTCAGCATTAGCAATCATGCGCACAGGCCACACTCAAACCGTCACCTACAGGCGCTATGTTGATTAATGAATCGGTCTGTATTAACCGCTATACAGATGAGGCAGTCCGACATGAGTGATGCCACGCAAGCCCTCGCCCGGCGGCTTTTATATCCAATCCCGGGGTTCGCTTCGGCGCTATAGACACTAAACTGGTAACACACGCCATATATGCCACATCATGCTCAACCAAGGAGTACACAGTGCTTGCAGGTAAAATGACACTCAAATTGCAGTTGATCCTGGCGGTCACGGTCCCTTGTATAGCCCTGCTTCTGGTTGGCGGTGCCAGCCTCAACAGCATGGGGACCATCCAGCAGCAGTCCACCGAGCTGTATCGCAACACGGCAACCCCCATGCGCGCCATGGCCGAAGTGGTGTCGCGGATCCCGCGCATGCGGGTCGGTATCGACATGATGCTACTGCAGGACACCTCGCTCAAAGATGCCAAAGGCGTCCTGACCCGGGTCAAAGAAGCCCGACAGGAAGATATCCCCGAGATGCGCCAGGCCATGCAGCAGGCGGTGACCGCGCAGACGGATCCGGCCGCTCGGTCGAATGCCCAGCAGTTGCTGGACCAATTTGAGAACATGGCGCGCAGCGAACTAAATCCGCTGCTGCAAGCCTTGGAGCAAGGTGATATGGAGGCCGCCAGAGTCATCTATCGCGACCGCTACACCGTCACCTACGGCACCATGCGTAAGGGCGCCAATACTCTGCTTGACGAGTTGATGCAGCAGGCGCAACAGCGCCATCAGCGGGGTGAAGCAAGCTATGCCAGCGGACGCGTGCAGATGATCAGTATCATTACCGTGGCGATCCTGATTTCGCTGGTGGTCTCGCTGCTGATCCTGGTCAACCTCAAGCGGCGGGTCAGTTTTCTCCAGCACCATATCGGCTACGCCGCCGAGCATCTGGCGCTGGACTCCCGCGCCGAGCTCAGCGGCCGGGATGAGTTGGCGGAGATCACCTCCAACTTCAATCACTTCGTCGCCAAGATCCAGAGTGCCATCCAGCAGGTTGCCACCAACTCCCATCAACTGGCAGCCACCGCGGCTCAGGTCGCCAGCAAGGCACTGCTGACCCAACAAAATTGCACCGCGCAGCGCGATCGTACCGTACAGGTTGCCACCGCTATCCATCAGATGGGGGCCACCGTCAGCGAGATTGCCGGCAATGCCTCCCAAGCGGCTGACGTCGCCAGACAAGCCAATGAACAGGCCGATGCCGGTGCCGACTTGGTCGCCAAGGCGCGTCAGGGGGTATTCGCTCTTTCAGGCGAGCTCGAACAGGTGGCCGGGGTCATCGGCTCTTTGGCAGAACAGACCCACTCCATTGGCAGCATACTCGAGACCATTCGTAGCATCTCGGAGCAGACCAATTTGCTGGCGCTCAACGCCGCCATTGAAGCCGCCCGGGCCGGTGAACAGGGTCGCGGTTTCGCCGTCGTCGCCGATGAGGTGCGCAATCTCGCCAATCGCTCCGCCGCCTCCACCGCCGAAATCCAGGGCATGATCCACCGCTTGCAGGATCAGAGTGGCCGCGCCGTCAGCGCCATGGCCCAAGGCCGTAGCCAGAGCGAAATCGTGGTCACGCAAGCCGATGCGGCGAATGCCGCGCTGGGCAATATCACCGCCCATATCACCCAGATCAACGATATGAATATCCAGGTCGCCACCGCCACCGAGCAGCAATCCAGTGTGGTCGGCGAGCTGAACCGGAATGTGGAGGATATCAATCTCTTGACCATGGAGACCGCCGACATAGCCCATCAGCTCACCGCATCCAGTCAGGGCCTGCAGCAGCTATCCAGCGAGCTCGACAACTTGGTAGGCCAGTTCCGGCTGTAGTGGAAACAGTCTTGAGCGAGGGAAAGAGCGAACAGCCGCATGGTGGCAATTCAGCACAGAGCATACACTCTGTTGCATCATTCAGAGTTGCCATCACTCCAATTTAACTTTAAGGCGCTGACATCTGCTGTGCGGCCGCCAATAATCCAGCCTTGATGATCAACTGCGGGGGTATTGCCTCGTAACTTCGGTTGCCACACTCCAGCGTGCGGCACGCCGCATCCCCACACACAGAACAACAGGGACTCGAGCCGGTGCTGGCGCCGAGCCAGGCCTCGAGCGGCTGGTCGGCGATCCAGATGCGGTTGGAAGCACCCGGATCCTGGTTGAACTGCTCCAGGCTCAAGGGCTGGCGATGTAACACCACCTGCATCTGCAGCGGTGCCAGGACCTGTTGCAGGGTCTCGAGAGCTTGTTGCAAGGCGAGTTCGGTGGCGGCACAGCGATCGCAGGTCTGCCCCAAGCTGAGCAGTCGTTGCCAGACAATCTCTAGGGTTTGCATAACGCCTCCAGATATTGGCTCTTCCGAAACAAGTTTTAGCGCTTCTGGAACAAGTTTTAGCGCTTCCAGAACGAGTGTTCACACGGTCGGAGCGAGCGTTAAAACTCAGCCACAACACCCTGAACTAGGCATGTTCGCCAAGGCACCGGGATCGCCCTGGATAGGGAAGCCTTTGGCCACCCAGCGCTCCATGCCGAACTTCATATTGGTGACATTGGTATAGCCCTTGTTCATCAAAAAATAGGTCGCCTTGAGACTGCGCACGCCCTGCCGACAGGCCAGGATCAGTGGACGGTCTTTGGGGAGCTCGGCATAGCGCTGCTCGAGTTCACTCAGCGGCATGATGATGAGCTGGGGCACGTCAAAAGCGAGCTGGGCAATCTCGTCGCGCTCCCGTACATCCACCAGGGTGTAACCCTGCTTAAGCAGGCTCTGGGTTGTGGTGGGACAGACTTCCTTGGCTTCATCGAGCATGGTGGTTTCGTCCTTGTTTGTGGATGGCTAGTGATGTGTATCGAGCACGGCATCACTTGAAAAATCGATGCTCAGGCTGTCAACCATTGTGCAATCTTGTCGCGGGAGGGAATGCCGCCGGAGTGCACCACCTGGCCATCCACCACCACCCCCGGCGTGGCCAGAATGCCGAAGCTCATGATCTCGCGGATCTCTTCGATCTTCTCCAGCTCGATGGCGATGCCCTTTTCCTCCGCCACGGCGGTAATCAATTTAGCCACTGTCTTGCAGTTGGCGCAGCCCGGACCCAGCACTTTAATGTTTTTTATCGATTCACCTCTGGTTTAAGAATAGTGACTACAACAGCGCATTGAAGATATACCCCACCAGCAGGATGCCGCTGGCGACCACAACCACAAAGGTGGCAATCAATCTGGGTTTGAGCACGTTGCGCAGTATGATCATCTCGGGAAGAGAGAGGGCAATCACCGCCATCATAAACGCCAGCACAGTGCCCAAGGCCGCGCCTTTAGCCAGCAAGGCCTGCACAATCGGTATGATACCGGCGGCATTGGTGTACAGAGGCACGCCCATCAGTACCGCCAGCGGCACCGACCACCAGGCCTCTTTGCCCATGAACGACGCCATAAAGGCTTCTGGCACATAGCCATGAATACCGGCACCGATGGCGATCCCCGCCACGACATAAGGCCATACTTTGCCGACAATCTGTCGCACGGCACCAAAGCCGCCATCCACCCGCTCGGCCAGACTCACGTTCTGCAACGGATCATCAGCGCTGACCTTGGGCATCTGTTGCACCCACTCCTCCAGATGAGCCTCCATCTTCAAGCGACCAATCACCCACCCCGCCGTCATAGCAACACTGAGCCCTAACCCCAGATAAAGCAGCGCAATCTTCCAGCCAAATAGGCCGAACAGCAGGGTCAGGGCCACTTCATTGACCATGGGGGCGGAAATCAGAAACGAGAAGGTCACCCCGAGCGGCACTCCGGCCTGCACAAAGCCAATAAACAGCGGCACCGCCGAGCAGGAGCAAAAAGGCGTGACTATGCCCAGCAGGGCGGCTAACACGTTGGCGCCCCCCTCGCCACGTTTGGCCAGCAAGGCACGAGTCCGCTCCGGAGTGAACCAGGAGTTGATCATCCCCATGACGAAGACGATCCCCGTCAGCAGCAATAGCACCTTGGGGGTGTCATAGAGGAAGAACTGCAAGGCTCCGCCCAGATGACTCTGACGTTCAACCGGTAGCCAGCCGACCAATAGCTCCGAGGTCGGCAGGATCAGCTGATACAGCCCCAACCACAGTAGGACTACGGTCACGATAAATAGCAGTGGCCGCTGGCGGGGAAAGGCTTTAATGGCAGGAAGAAAACCCATGTTCGGCTCTGATGTGGAGTGGTCTTATTCAGGAAGACGCAACAGCAGCCAAAAAGATGCACGCTATGAACTCAAAACTCAGAATGAGAAGAGGGGGTGAACAGGGTAGAACTTATCGCTCGTCGTCAGAGAGCGGGGCTCGAGGGGTATAACCACAGACTTTGCCGTCCGCATCGAGTTTCACCGCGCAAGAGTGGGTCAATTGTGCTTTGAGGCGAATACGGGCCCGCTGCAGTCGGGACTTGGTCGCCGACAGGCTTAATCCATGCTGGGTCGCAAATCGCTGTTGGCTCAAGCCATGGATATCGCACGCCATCAGGATCTGTCGATCGGCGACACTCAGCTCGGCCAATACCCGCGGCAGACAGCCACTCAGCTCATCGACCACGGCCAATTCCGGCTCGTCCTGCGACAAGCTCTCGGGTAGCGGCACCCACTCCCGCCGCTTGCGGAACTGGTCGATCAAGTGGTGACGGGCCACCTCAAACAGCCAGGCTCGAGGTTGCTCGATGGCGCAAAAACGCGCGCCTTGGGTCATCGCCTTGATAAAAATATCTTGCAGGGCATCCTCGGCCACCTCACCCGCTGGGAGCTGGCGCAGCAACCAGTGCCGCAACTCGCGCTCATGCTGCTGCCAGGCCCGTAATAGACAGGCCGGAAGGGTGGCCGAAGTCTGCATCAGTGCATACCGCGCTCGTACCAGCCTTTGCTTTGATTGACGATCTTGACCACCAGCAGCATCACCGGCACTTCAATCAGCACCCCCACGACTGTGGCCAGCGCGGCACCAGAGTGGAAGCCAAACAGGCTGATGGCCGCCGCGACCGCCAACTCGAAGAAATTGGAGGCACCAATCAGGGCCGACGGGCAGGCCACCGAGTGCTTCTCACCCACTTTGCGATTGAGCCAGTAGGCCAGGCCGGAGTTGAACAGCACCTGGATCAGGATGGGCACTGCCAGCAGAGCAATCACCAGCGGTTGCTGGATGATGGCATCGCCCTGGAAGGCAAACAGCAGCACCAGGGTCAGCAACAGGGCGGCGATGGACCAGGGCTGAATACGCTGCATCACCCCATCAAAGCTAGCTTCTCCTCTACGCAGCAGGGCGCGGCGCATCAGTTGGGCGATGATCACCGGAATCACGATATAGAGCACCACTGAGGTCAGCAGCGTATCCCAGGGCACGGTGATGCTGGAGACCCCGAGCAGCAACGCCACCAGCGGCGCAAAGGCAAACACCATGATCAGATCATTCACCGCCACCTGAGAGAGGGTGAAGTAAGGGTCGCCATTGGTCAGCCGACTCCAGACAAACACCATGGCGGTACAGGGCGCGGCGGCCAGCAGGATGAGACCGGCCACATAGCTGTCGAGCTGATCGGCCGGCAGCCAGTTGGCAAACAGCACCCGGATAAACAACCAGCCGAGAAACGCCATGGAGAAGGGCTTCACCAACCAGTTGATCACCAGGGTGACGCCGATACCGCGCACATGTTCTTTGACTTGATGCAGCGCCGCGAAGTCAATTTTCAGCAGCATGGGGATGATCATCACCCAGATGAGCAGACCCACCGGCAGGTTAACCTTGGCGATCTCCATGCCGCCAATCGCCTTGAACACCCCGGGCATGCCCTGGCCCAGCGCGATGCCGATGACGATACACAGCGCGACCCAGGCGGTCAGGTAGCGTTCAAAAAAGCTCATGGGGGCAGCAGCCGTGGCTTGAGCGGTTACTTCGCAGGGGGATGACATCCTTATACTCCTTGGTGCATCGATAACAGCGAGCCAGCGGGACTGGTTGCAGAGCCGACCGGGTAGAGGCGCGCCAACGAGAGGCGCTGATCCGGCTTGATGTTGATAACCGGACGAATCGACTTGGCCATGGCCTCCGCCTCCGGCAGGGTCTGGCACAGGCCCAGCTCCAGCAGCACACCGGCAGCGACGGTGCCGGTGCGGCCTTTACCGCCGCCACAATGGAAGGCTACCTTCTGGCCCAGTCGGTAGGCCTCGACGACGGCTACAATAGCCTCCCGAAACAGGTCGTCTTCGGGTTGCTCGGCATGGTCACTCAGCGGGATCTGCACCCAGACTAGTTCCGGGTGCTCTGCGGCGCAGGCGGTCGACTCGGCACGCAGATCGACTACCACGGCAATCTGCTCCTCATCCACCATCTGCTGGATATCCTGGGCGCCACCGCAGTAGATACGTCCGGCAATCAATTCATGATAGGGCTTGGTCATCACTCGGCTTCCTTAAGCAATCTCGCTGGCAATACGGTCCATCTCGGCCTTGAGCTGGGCGGGGTTCTGTTGCAGCTCGGCCAGCGGCAAGGCAAAGAACGCTTCGATGCGTGCCCGCAGGATGCGATAGGCGGTCATAAAGGCGGCGTCGATCTCGGCATCGGTGCCGGTGGCGTGGGCCGGATCCTCAACGCCCCAATGGGTGCGCAGCACAGGCCCCAGATAAGCCGGGCAGGTTTCATTGGCAGCATTACCACACACGCTGATGACGATATCCGGCACCAGGGGCAGATCTTCCCAGGATTTGCTGAAATAGCCCTCGGTGGCAATGCCTTCGCGCGCCAGCAGGGCCAAGGATCGCGGATGCACCTGGCCGGTCGGCTTGCTGCCCGCACTCATGCCCCGCCAGCCCGCAGGGGCCAGATGATTAAAGGTGGCCTCGCCCAGGATGGAGCGGCACGAGTTACCGGTGCACAAAAACAGTACGTTCATCAGATTAATCCTTACAGTCACAGGAGGTTGTCGGGTTAAGTTCAGGGGCCAACGACGGCAAGACAGCGGGTGAGCAACTGGAGGCTGAGCGAAGCGATGCACACTGCTCCGGATGACCGGCACAGCACTCCTCGGTCAGAAAGGCGATGAGATCCAGCATCAAGGGAATATTGGCCCGATAACGTTGAAAGCGCCCTTCCTGCGCCACCGACAGCAGCCCGGCATGGGTCATCGCCTTGAGATGAAACGACAGGTTGTTGGGGGCAATGGCTAAGGTCGAGGCAATTTGCCCCGCCACCATCCCTTCCAGCCCGGCTTTCACCAGCAAGCGATAGACATCCAGCCGCACGCCGGAGGCCAGGGATTCAAATACCTGAGTTGCGATCTCTTTATTCATGATTCGATATTACAAGAGTTATTGAAATGATCAACCCGAAACTTCCCGTAAACCGTTTTTAGGGGGCCGGATATAGGTAACTATTTTTAGGTAAATTCGCCCCCTACCGTCTGCATCCTCGACATCGGCTACTCTTCGGCAATCACCACACCGATCGCCTGCTCGATCGTGTAGGTAACCCCCAAGCAATGGTCGCTGCCCCCAACCAGAAATAGGCTGAAGCCCTCACACTCCCGGTACGGGCGTTTGGCTTCCATGTCATCGATGAGGCAGTACGTCAGCCGCATCCCGGGGAAGGCCTGCTTTACCGAGGCTATGCCTTGTGCGGTAAAACCGGCGCTCTCGACCGCCGCTTCGATGGTATCCAATGTTGTGTCGTTGATCATCGTTGAAACTCCATTTAGCAACGCGAACCCTATCGCGAAGATGAAAGTGAAATTTCAAGTTTTATGCCAGAGCTGTCGACATCGGAAACAGCGTAGAACTCTGCATGCAGCGTGCCGACCACAACCGACACCCCATAGCGCAGTTGCGACAATTTAGGCCCATTGTCGAGATAGAGACAGATGTCGCACTGAGTTGATACTCAGCCAAGGCTGTCTCACCAAGACGGTGCGTTGTTCGTAAGTTTCGGTGCTGTATACCGAGCGCTGCATCGTAGCACCACGCGGGTCACCACTGGATGTCTTGAGGCTATGGTCATCGTGATCCCAACTGGCATAAGGGTTGCTTCAGTCTCCATCGCTGCTCACATCCTGAACGATATGGACACCCGAGCGGCAGACCACGCCGGTATGCCGCGTCCAGGAGCAAAGTAGGGAGACACAGCTATGCACAACAAAGGAATCACGGCACTGATCGTACTCGGCAGTTGCTGGCTCGGTCATGCCGCCACGGCGCAAGAGAATATCCTGCACGTCTATAACTGGAGCGACTATATCGCCGAGGACACCATAGCCAACTTTGAAAAAGAGACGGGTATCAAGGTGGTCTATGACGTCTTCGACAACAACGAGATCCTCGAAGCGCGTCTGCTCTCCGGCAACACCGGCTTCGATCTGGTGGTCCCCAGCTCGGATTTTCTCGGTCGTCAACTGCAGGCTGGCGCCTTCATGCCACTGGACAAGAGCAAGCTGCCCAATCTGGTCAATCTGGACTCGGCCACCCTGAAACTGCTGCAGGACAAGGATCCGGATAATACCCATGCGGTCCCCTATCTGGGCGGCACTACCGGGATCGGCTACAACGTCGACAAGGTAGCGGCCATCATGGGCCCGGACTTCAAGATGAACAGCTGGGACGCGGTATTGAACCCGACCAATCTGGCCAAGTTACATAAGTGCGGTGTCGCTTTTCTGAACTCACCAACCGACATCTTCGCCGTCACCCTGCGCTATATGGGGCTGGAGACGAACTCGACCACCCCGGCCGATTATGCAGCCGCCAGTCAGTTGCTGAGTACCTTGCAGCCCTATATCACCTATTTCAGCTCCTCCCAATACATCAATGATCTGGCCAATGGAGATATTTGTGTCGCCATCGGCTGGTCCGGGGATGTGATGCAGGCCGGTTTGCGCGCCGAGGAAGCCAACAATGGCGTCAAGATCAATTATGTGCTCCCCAAGGAAGGCAGCGATGTCTTCTATGACATGCTGGTCATCCCCAAGGATGCACATAATCCGGAAGCGGCTCATACCTTCATCAACTACCTGATGCGCCCCGAAGTCATCGCCAAAATCACCAACTATGTCTCCTATGCCAATGCCAACCAGGCGGCCCTTCCCCTGGTCGACGAGTCCATCCGTAACAATCCGAATATCTATTTCACCGACGAGATGAAACCCAAGATGTTCGCGCAGCAGATGCTGCCGCAGAAGATTAATCGCATCATCACCCGGGAATGGACCAAGGTCATGACAGGTCGATAAGGGTTCAAACCACGAGGAAAACAGGATGTTACAAACAGTTTTTGAACGGCAGCCCCCCAGCCCCGAGGTGATCCAAGCCTCGCTGGCGCAAACCCGGTTTGCCCCCTTCTGGCTGGATGCTTTGAGCGAGCGCCCCAGCTATCCACCGCTACGCGGCAGTACCAATGCCGAACTGGTGATTGTCGGTGGCGGCCTCGTCGGCCTGTGGACAGCCCTGCTAGCCAAGGAGCGTAACCCCGAGCTGGATGTCATGCTGCTGGAGGCCCGACAACTGGGCTGGGCCGCCTCTGGCCGCAACGGTGGTTTTTGTGAGGCCAGCCTGACCCATGGCGAAAAAAATGGCCGCCGTCGCTGGCCAGAAGAGTTCGATACCCTGGAGGCGATGGGGCTGACCAACCTGGATGAGATGGAGGAGACGCTGAAGCGCTATGGCATCGAGTGCGACTTCGAACGGACCGGTGAAATCGTGGTAGCGGTCGAGCCACATCAGGATGCCGATCTGCAAGGTGAAGGCTATCTCACCCAAGAGCAGATGCGTGCCGAGGTGAACTCGCCTACGTTCTTGTCCGGCAATTGGGATCGGCACGGCACGGCCATGCTGAATCCAGCCAAGCTGGTGGTCGGTCTAGCCCGGGTCGCCAGTGAGCTGGGAGTACGGATCCACGAGGAGTCATCGGTCGAAACCCTGCGCAAGCTCTCCGCCGAGAGCTCCCGTCTGGTGACGCCTGGTGGCCGTGTCGATGCGGCGCGGGTGATCCTGGCCACCAACGTCTTCCCCTCCCTGCTCAAGCGCTACCGTCTGCATACCCTGCCGGTCTATGACTATGCACTGATGACAGAGCCGTTGAATGCCGAGCAACTGGCGGCCATCGGCTGGCAGAACCGCCAGGGGTTGGCCGATCCGGCTAACCAGTTCCACTACTACCGCATCACCCGGGATAACCGCATTCTGTTTGGCGGCTACGATGCCCTCTACTATCGGGGGGGTCAGGTGAAGGATGAATACGATGCGCGCCAAGCCTCCTTCGAGCGACTGGCCAGCCACTTCTTCACCACCTTCCCCCAACTGGCCGGACTGACATTCACCCACCAGTGGGGCGGCGCCATCGACACCTCGACCCGCTTCTGTGCCTTTTTCGGCCATGCTCATGGTGGCCGAGTGGCTTATGCCGCCGGTTTCACCGGTCTGGGGGTTGGTGCCAGCCGCTTTGCCGCCAATGTCTTACTGGACAAAGTCTACGGGCTGGATACCGAGCGCACCCGGCTGCGCATGGTACGCCAGTGGGCGCTGCCGTTCCCGCCGGAGCCCATCGCCTATCCCGTGGTTCGCCTGATGCAGTGGTGTCTGGACCGGGCCGATCACAATCAGGGCAAGCGCAACGGGTTCCTGCGCCTGATGGACAAACTAGGTCTGGGGTTTGAATCCTGATGGGAATTTGGATCTCGCCCAAGCTACAACACTCCCGACGCAGAAGGGCCCAATGGGCCCTTTTTCAGGGCTCTGTCCCAATTACCTGTTGGAAATCAAGAGGACTGGATTCTGGAAGAAAAGCGGGCCGTTGGCGGCAGGGATGCCGCCGTCGAGCCCCCATGGAAGGGTTCACGGCGTGCCTGCGTTCGATCAGACTCCAGGCCTATAGCCGACTATCTCAACACATAACGGGCACAGAGCCTTTTTCCAGGGGGCGAACAGAGCACGAATAAGCGCCGACTCACTGCCAGAGCGGATCCTGCGCCATACGGGTCAGCAAGAAATCCAGAAAGCTGCGCAACAGCGGCGACATCTGTTTACGAGTGGCATATACCCCATGGATGCCCATACTCTGCGGCTCCCACGCCGGTAACAGCGCAACCAATTCACCTCGTTCCAGCAATGACGCCACTGAATAGCGCGGCTGCAAACTGATCCCGCAATCCTGCAAGGTGGCACTGAGTAGCAGATTGGAGATATTGCCGCTGAAATTGCCACTCACTGGCACAGATTCGGGCCCCAAGGGCCCATCAAAAGTCCATAGGCTCTTGCCGAAATAGCTGTAGGTCAGACAGTTATGGTGCGCTAAATCCTGGACCTGCTGCGGGGTGCCGAAACACTCGAGATAGGCGGGAGTCGCACACACCACGGAGCGACAGGTTCCCAATCGTCGGGCCACCAGATTGGGATCCAGTTCGTTACTGATGCGCAGCGCCAGATCGATTCGCTCCTCGACCAGATTCACAGTTCGATCCACCAGCAGAATATCGATGGCAGTTCCCGGCCAACGGCGTAAGTAGTCATTGGCCGCCGAGACCAGAAAGGCGTCCGCCAGGGAATAGCTAGAGGTCAGCCGGAGCTGCCCGCGCGGAGCCTCCTGTTGCAAGCTCGCCAGCTGCTCCATCTCTTCACCCAGCGCCAACATGGCCCGGGCTTTTTGCAGCGCTTCCTCCCCTTGCGCGGTAAGGCTCTGGCGTCGGGTGGTGCGGTGCAGCAGTCGCGCCCCCATCCAGGTTTCCAGCTCGGCCAGATAGCGTGAAGCCATGGCCCGTGACATTTCCAGCTGCTCGGCACCGGCGCTGAGACTGCCGCGCTCTACGATCGCCACAAATACCCGCAGGGCGGTTAATCGATCCATTCATTTGCTCGATATATGCAACAGTCATGTCTCTATTATGCCGTATATGCCACCGTATTGATCCAATAAACTTCCCTCATCGCCACTACCGGCACCGATGAGAAGGAAGCAGAAGATGACTAACACCCTGAATACCCTGAGCCTGAGTAGCCTGGCACTGATCACCACCCTGACGACAGGCCACAGCCTGGCGGCCCCCCTTGACGTGACGGTTTATAACCCGGGCGCAAACGCCATCTTCCCGGTCTCCTCTTCACTGGTGAGTGGCGAAAAAGAGGCCATTCTGATCGATGCCCAATTCAGCGTGGCGGATGGTAAGGCACTGGTGGATCTGATCCAGCGCAGTGGCAAGACGCTGACCACAGTGTTTATCAGTGGTGGCGATCCGGACTTCTATTTTGGTCTGGAGCCCATCCAGGCCGCCTTTCCGCAGGCCAAAATCGTGGCAACCCAACAGGTCATCGACCATATCCTGCACACCAAAGATGCCAAGCTGGCCTACTGGGGGCCGATCCTCGGCGCACAAGCGCCCAAGACAGTGATAGTCCCTACCTTGCTCAGCAGCAACACCCTGACGCTGGAAGGGGAAACTCTCGAGATCCGCTAGCGGGATACCCATCAGGCGTATCTGTGGGCACCCGCTATCCGAACCGCTCTCGGGGGCGTCCTGGTGAGTGCCGGACAACATCTGTGGACTGCGGACAGCCAGACTCCGGCCGCACGATTGGAGTGGGCAACAGCGCTGGAGCGTCTTGCCGCCCTGCATCCTCAGCGCGTGGTACCGGGCCACTTTTTGGGTGCCGAACCCAAGGGTGATGCCGCCGTCACCTTTACCCACGACTACCTGAAGTTCTACGAACAGGCGCTCAGCCAGAGCAAGAATTCAGGCGAGCTGATCCAGAAGCTCAAAGCCGCCTACCCCGCCCTGCCGGTCGATGATGGCATGGCCATCAGCGCCAAGGTCAATACCGGCGAGATGAAGTGGTAATCAGCACAGCTGTCGAGCACACACAGCCGGGTCTTCGGACCCGGTTTCTTCTCCCTGACTATCCGAGGTCCATATGAACCAGACGGTATTACATTACATCTATGACCCACTCTGCGGCTGGTGCTACGGCGCCGCGCCACTGCTGGAGGCAGCCCGCCAGCTCCCCGGCATAGCGATAGAGCTCCACGCCGGAGGACTCTGGATGGGCGCCAATCGCCCCGCGATGGGCAAAGCCCTGCGCGATTACGTGCGTCCCCATGACGAGCGGATCCAGGCTCTCACGGCTCAGCCATTTGGTAATCGCTATTTCCAGGAGTTGTTGCTCACCCCGGATCGTCAGCTGGACTCGGAGCCGCCGATCCGCGCCATTCTGGCGGTGGTGGCATCCGGCGGGGATGGTCTGCAGATGCTGACACGCATCCAGCAGAGCCATTATCGCGATGGGAATTGGATTGGGGATCTGCACCCGCTTGCCGCGCTGGCCGCCGAGCAGGGCATCGAGAGACAGAGCTTCGAGCAAGGCTATCAAGCGGTCGCACTAGCCAACCATCTGTCCGAGAGTCAGCAGTGGCTGCAACGCCTGGGAGCACAAGGCTACCCGACTCTGGCTCTTGAACAAGCAGGTCGACTGATGCCGCTGGCTACGTCTAGCTTCTTCGGAGATCCCCAGGGCTTTCACCAGCATCTGCTGGATCGGTTGCACACCCTGTCGCACGCCGAGTAGCGAGTCAGCCAACAAGTGTGGAGCGGATTAACCCAGTGACAGGCGATGACAGTGTTGAATATGGCGGGCAAACTCCGGGGCGACGCCAGCTTCCTGGGCATAACGGGGCCATTGGGCGACAATGGTCGCAACTTCCTCGATGATCTGTCGCGCCTCCTTGAGAAAGCTGCCTGCCGGGCTCAGCAGATCCTGCCGGGTAAAGTCATCCCGTTTACCATTGAGCGAGAGCTGGTGGGCATTGACCCAAGGCGAGCCAGGCTTGTAGCTGAAGGCAACATCAAAGGCTGGCGCCAGCTCCCAGCGCTTTTGCCCATTGAGAAGGAAGCCGAAGTTCTTGGTATGGTCGTCCTGATTACGCGCCAAGATGTTGAACACCATCCGCCGATAGAGCTCCAGAGCCTGGGTTTTACTCAGCCGCAAAGTTCGCATCAGGCTGAACAGCTGCTCGTAGCTATAACTCCCCGGTGTCTTGTAATCGGCGTGATCCATGGCGCAGAGGGATTGATAGTGGACTTTTTGGTTGCCATCCCGATCGAAGCGCTTGGTCATGAAATGCGCCCGCTCCCCCTCCAACAACAATTCACAGGGCGAGATCTGGATCCCCGCCGCCTTGGCCATCAGGTAGTAGGCATACTCCATGCGGCCAAATCCTTGGGGATCCCCGAAGGTTTCCCGCCCCTGAGCCTGCTCGACGACCCCATCAAATTTCAGCAGATAGTGTTCGAAGCCCGCTGGCAAGGCCACTTGGCCACTGCGGATCTCGGTGCGAGAGGCGTTGATGCCAATCACAGCCTTGGCCCGCGCGCCCCCCGCTGAGGTGCCGACCTGAAAGATTGCCGAGAGCACCTCGGTGTCCGCGCCCTGCAGCCGTTGATCCAGTTGGCGACGCTGATCCAGGACCGATTGGGCCATGGCCACCAACGAATCCAGCTCCAGCACGCTGACCATATTCAGGCTGCGGTCAATGGCGGGGGCATATTCCAGAGCCCCCATCCCCCTCGATCCGGTATATAGCAGGCGCTCCAGAGCGGTGAAGTAGTCTCGCGCCCGTCCCGTGCGCGCCAGCCAGGCATCAATCACTGCATTGCCGAAATCATCGGGCAGTGTGTCGGCAAAAGCCCCTGGCAGACCGCGATATGTCGGCCGGGGTAGCGCCGGAAATTGATAGATACGGCTGGAGAGTGGCAGCCGGATCGGGCTGATCTCGATACCGGTACGGATCCAGGACGGATCGTACTCGAAGGCACACAATCCACTCTCGGGCTGATATGCGAGGGCCCCGACGGTCTGCCCCCACATCTCGACCCGGGCAACCTGATGGCTCACCATGCGCCCTCCTCTTCCTCACCCGGAGCCGTGGTGCTCCTCGGACCCGCCCGGCGTTTACTACCGGCGCGCTGCCGCTTCTTGCCTTCGAGTTTCAGCAAGGCTATCGGGCTAAAAGGCTGTGGCGGCAGGAAGTTATCCAGCTCGTCCAGACACTCCAAGCTACGCATGATGCCAATCAGCACCTCCAGCTTGGCTTTACCCTGAATGGCGCTACGGTAAGTGCCTTCGGCTATGCCCAGCTCTTGCGCCAACTCCTTTTGCGGTTTGTTGGTTGCCAGCCGTCGCTGCTCCAAGCGCTGGCCCAAAGTTTGGGCAATCGCCTGATCTGTCATGCCATACCAGTTATTCATCGCCATAACCAACCATACAAGCATCATATTTTTGATGCTAAAGATACAAATTGAGTATAACCGATAGAATATTGATGCTTGTAGTTGATAGCAACCACATTAAAACATAAGCATCATTTTTTTGATGTTAGATGTCTTTTAAGTGGTTTTAGCATCAAATTTTTGATGTTAAAAAGATAATAAATGGTTGGGTATCACGAAGAGCTGTAACCATTGAGACCGATCCCGATAGCCCCTATCAGGATGGAAGCAGAAGGGACACGTAACTACCATCTCTGTCGTCAGATGACGACACAGGGCCTCCTTCATACGGAGCCCGCCGACGACGGGCTCCGATCCTACCTAGAGTTTAATCACCTCGGCAGCGACCGCAGTGGTCATGATGATCACCACTTGCTTGCCAATCAGATCATGAGTCAAAACCACATCATCGCGGGCTGGAACTACTCGCGTGGAACCATCTTCAAACTGCAGACTCGCCGTTCGAGCCATAATATCAATGGCGGTTACTCGAGCCGTGACCTGGGTTCGTCCGGCAACCAGCATGCCGGGTTTTTCCCCCTCATCGGCGGCGGCAGCAAGAAACGTCTCACTGTCGGTCTTGGCCGTATCCGCATCGTGCAGGTAGGCCACGGTTTCGACCAACAGGGTCGCCTTCACCGTATCGCCAACGGCCAGCTGGGGAAAGTTCACCATTTCAGGCGGCGCTATGACATGGCGGCGATGGCCCGCTTCGTCCTGGAGCACAAACTCGCGTTTATCCCGATCAATCTCGACGACCGAAGCCGTCAACACCTCAGGGCGGGATCGCACTTTGTTAATGAAATTTGAACAGGCAGATCGTCTGTGATCTAATCGCGTCTCCATGCAGGAGGCA
>NZ_BAAGVN010000329.1:0-24092 GCF_054780855.1 Pseudaeromonas pectinilytica | reverse complement strand
GTTAACATGAACCGCCGTATGCGGAACCGCATGTACGGTGGTGTGAGAGGACGGAGGCCGCGAGGCCTCCTCCTACTCGATGCGCTTTTCAGCGGTTGGATTCAGCCTTGGTAGTTGCCGACATGGGGCCGGCGACTGGGACCGATGAGCTGGATATCGACAGGATTAAAGGCTTTGATCGCTTCGAAACAAAAATCACCCAGCGCGTGATGCAGTGAGGCGGGCGCATGGTTGGTGATCAGGATGACGCTCTTGGACAGGTTACGACGACGGCGGAGCAAATGGCCGAGAAAGCTGGATTGGCTCTCCAGTAATTTGGCGCGATTTGAGCCGATTTCATCGATGATCAGCAGGTCGACCTCTTCCAGGGCGCGGCGATAGCGGTTGCGCTCTTCCTGATCCTCAATCACGCCGAAAAACAGGCGATCGACGACCGATGCCCACTGTTGGAAGATGACTGATTTTTGATGCTGGGCGATCAGCTCATGGGCGATAGCGCCAGCCAGTGTCGATTTGCCTGTGCCATAACCGCCGTAGATCAAGACACAACTGCCGCCATGCTGTTCCCAGTGTTCGAAGCCACTGATGAAGGAGCGAGCGGTCTGGATGGCGTACTCCAGGGTTGGGTCGGTATGATCCATGCGTGCGAATAGCCACTCGGGGTTGAGATCCGCTTGTGCAATCAGACGTTCAATCCGGTGGCGTTGAGCCTCCTGCTGGAGCTGGCGAACCTCCCGATTGGCGGCGGCTTCATATTGCTGACGCAAGGTTTCGTAATCCAGCTCTGTATGGTCATCAGGATTTCTACGTAGGCGCTGGATCCGCTGCAGCAGGGTGTTCATATGCTTCTGCAATTGCGGATCATGTTCACGATGTACCGAATGCAAGGGTTCTGCCCGGTTCTCCTGACTCAGATGGGTTGGCTCATTCTTTTTCATCGCTCTCTCCTTGCTCGTGCGCTCGCAGACGGCGAGCGTCGGCAATCATCTGTAGGGCTCGTGGACTGGGGCCGCTGTCTGGAGTCGCCGCCACTTGCTGGTAACCCGTGCCTACCATGGGTGTCAGACTGGTTTTGGTATAGCGTCTTGCTTTCAATGCCTTGATAAATTTCAACATCCATTGATGGTCGGTGGCAAAAGTTTCCGGACGGCCCAACCAATAGGCCATAAACTCCCCCAACTCCTCCTCGTTGAAGCGACTCTCCAGCAATCCGCACAGTTTTGCCAGATCGTGAAATGCCTCGCCAGGACGCCAACTCGGCTGCATCGGATGCGCGGCTTGTGGGATTGGTAAGCTGTTAAAAGCCTGAGTCAGGCAGGGTAATACACACACGGCACCATGGTAATGACTTTCTTGTGGCGGGTGGTTTACGCGAATGAGCCCAGCCTCCTGAAGTTCGTCCAGCAGTCGAGTGAGCTGACTGGCGTTGACCTGATAGCTAAAGCCGCCCGGTTGCTGCGGGTCCTCGACCGCCAGCGCCCGGCCCAGCTCCGGATAGCTGAGCAGGACCGGGGCACCGGATTCGGCTAACCGCCGCAAATGCAGATAATAGAGGGTTCTGGCCGGATGGCTCAACCTGGGGCTATTGAGTTGAAGGTACTCAGTTGGCGTCATGATAAACAGTAGCGAGGACAGTGGCGCTATTATCGATTAATCCGCCATCAGCGCCAATCATTTGCGTGGTTTTAGCATGCTGCCGAGAGCAAAGCGGTGGGATCTGCGCCTGTTAGAGGGGGACGCTGATCCCGATTGAACCGTTTACCAACACATTCATCGGGCGGCCGTCTAAAAACGAGCAATTCTCATCAACCTAGAACTTTTGTTCTGCTGGCAACTTGTCTACCCTCAATGCAACAGAGTCAGAGAATCGAGACAGGTTGAAGATGTCGTACCCGGGTGGGCAGCGTAAAATATTAGTCATTGAAGGTGAGCCGGTGTTCCGGGCAACTTTGTTGGCTTTTTTGCGACAGCAAAACCATCTGGTTTATGTTGCCGAAAATGGTTTGGACGGACTCGCTGCCGTTGCGGTTTACCACCCGGATCTGGTGCTGTGTGACTTGAACATGCCGGGGATGGATGGCCATCAGGTGATCCAGTGTATTGCCGCCCGTTTCCCACAAACCCCGGTCATGGTGATTTCAGGGCAAGCCAATCTGGATGATGTGACCCGTGCTTTGCGTGCTGGCGCCAAGGATTATCTCATCAAGCCGATCCGCAATTGGCCAGCACTGTCTCAAGCGATTGAGGAGTGCCTGGAGTCCGTCACCGAGGCCCAGCACTATGGTGAGCTGGCAGCCCATCTTTCCCGGTTGCATCGAGATGACGTGGCGGCCACTGAGTTGCTCAGCGCCATGGCTCCGCCCCATGAACAGACGCTGCAACGCTGGCAAACCCGCTATCACAGCAGCAGCCCGCTGTTGCTTCCCGAGTTTTTAGAGCTCAATGGCCAGCTGATGCTGGTGGTGATGGAGCTGTCATTTATGGGGGCAGATGCCGCGTTCATCGGTGCCATGATCAAGTTTTTGCTACATGGCCCCTATCGCCAATATCAGCAAGGAGAGAGTCGCTTACTGGACTCCCCGGGCAGCGTGTTGGAATACCTGAACTGGAATCTGTATGAATCGGGGCTGCGGGGCAATGTGAATATGGCGGTGATCCTGGTCTCGGAGCAGGATGAGCAGGTACGGTTTGCCAATGCCGGATTGACGTCACCTTCCTGGCTGCAACGAGCTAACGGTATGCCACTGGGCATGCTGCGGCAAACCGATTATCCGACCTTTCAACGGGTGATGGACAAGCCCTGTGTCCTGCAATTTCGCGCCGATAGCGGTGATGAACTCTCCGTGGAGTTGCAGCACGCCGGTTGCTAGCGAACGCCAAGTGAAGGTGCCGAAGGCTTCGACAGGAGGCTGATCGTGCCTGCATCACCTGGATCAGGAGAGCAGATGGGAAAATTGGGTATGAGCCAACTGGGCCATAATGGTACGCCACTGCTGTTCGGCTTGAACGCCAGCTTGCTGAAACACTCCAGCCATCAACTGCCGTTGGCTTTCGGATAGACGACTTTCCAGTTCCATTCCAGACTGACTGAGGGTCAGACGTTTAATCCGCCGATCGTGCTGGTCCTGCGTGGCGAGGATTAGTCCTGACTCCTGCAGGGTCCGTAATGGACCATTCAGCGCCTGTTTACTCACTCCCAAAATCCGCAGCAAGGCGTTGACGCTGAGCGCCGGGTTGCGTCCCACGAAATAGAGAATGCGGTGATGCACTCGCTGCAGCCCATGCTCCGCCAGAATGGCATCCGGGCCCGTGGTGAAGGCGCGAAAGGCGAAATGAAACAATTCCAGCGCTTCATTGAGCGCGGCCTGGTTATTTTGGTCAATCATATTGACTTGATGCAATCCGGTGGCAAGATAGGTCAACTTTACTGACTTATTTACCTTGATGCGCGAGAAAATGCAACTCGCGCCTCAGCTTCATGCACACTGACAGGAGGTCGGCATGTTTGCCCAGCGGATCCAGCACCTAACCTCATCCATCATTCGCGAGATCCTTGCCGCGGCCCAGCAACCGGGAGTGATCTCGTTTGCCGGTGGCTTACCCGCAGCCGCCAGTTTTCCCGAAGCGGATTGGTCGACCTTGCCAAGCTATGTCAAACAATATGGCATGAGTGAGGGCGAGCCTGAATTGCGCGAAGCCATCGCGGCCGAGGCGCGCAGCAAGGGGATCCGGTGTGATGCCAATCAGGTGCTGGTGCTATCCGGTTCTCAGCAAGGTCTGGATTTGGTCTCCAAGCTGTTTATCGATCCGGAGAGCAGTGTGCTGGTTGAATCGCCCACTTACCTGGCGGCGTTGCAATCCTTCCGTCTGTTTCAAGCCAAGTGCCAGGGTGTCCCCTTGAAGGGGCCTGGGCTGGATCTGGAACTGTTCGAGACTCAGGTGCGGGATCACAAACCGCGCTTTGCTTATCTCATCCCGAGTTTCCAAAATCCGTCCGGTACCTGTTATAGCGTCCAGGCGCGGCAGGACGTAGCTGCCATGTTGGATAAATACGGTCTGCCGTTGATCGAGGATGAACCTTACTGCGAGCTCGATTACGACGGGGTTGCCAAACCGCCGATCTGCTCCTTGGTGCAACGGGCGCCGTGGGTGTTCCAGGGCAGTTTCTCCAAGATTTTGATGCCAGGCCTGCGTGTTGGTTATCTGATCGCCCATCCGAGTCTGATTACTCACTTGGTGCGACTCAAGCAAGCCGCGGATCTGCACACCAATCGCCCGGGGCAGTGGCTGGCGCTGGAATATATGCGTTCGGCGGAAAAACCGGCACGTCTGGCGCGGTTACAAGCCTTCTACCGCGAGCGCCGGGATGCGTTTGCCGCCGCCCTGGAGAGCGAGTTCTCGGATCTGGCCGATTGGCAGGTGCCGTCTGGTGGCCTGTTCTTCTGGTTGAAGCTCAAGCAGGTGCGGGATACCCGTCCCTTGCTGCAACCGGCACTGGCGGCGGGGGTCGCATTTATGCCTGGCGAAGCATTCTTTGCCGAAGATGAACCGCCCCATGGCTATTTGCGTTTGAATTTCAGCCATACCGAGCCTGAGCTGATGGTGGAGGGGTTACGTCGACTGCGCCAGGTATTGCTGAGCGCCGCCTGAGTAAGCCATTCCCCGGCAGAACACAGCAAAACGCCACCCTCGGGTGGCGTTTTCGTTACGGTCGTTCGGCCCTCGACGGGCTCTGGATTACTTGAAGCGCAGGCTGAGCTGCGCGACCCGTTCACCAAAGAGTTTGGCGGTCGCCAAATCGCCGGGGAGTGGGCCTTCATCCGGACTGGAATCGGAAGGAGATTGCGCCATCAGCCCCGCAAACGAGCCTAGCCAGTTAATATCGTTGCGTACCGCTGCCTTGCTATTGGCCGGCATCAACCCGGTACCGACCCAAATCATGCTGTGTTGCATGGCCAGGGTGATGAGATAGTGCAGGGTTGAATGCTTATCGCCGTTGATGGTGGCCGAGTTGGTAAAGCCCGCAGCAATCTTGTCTTTCCAGGCCTGCCCGAACCAGGGGCGGGAGCTGGCATCGGCAAATTTCTTAAATTGCCAGGAGGGTCCCCCCATGTAGGTGGGAGAGCCAAAAATGATGGCATCGGCCGCTGCGAGTTCTTCAAAACCACCGTCAGGAATATTTCCCTCACTATCGATGGCCAGCAAACTGGCTTCGACGCCGCTAACCTGTCCGGCTCCAGCCAACACGGCCTCGGCTTGTTTCTGGGTGTGACCATAACCACTGTGATAAACCACGACGAGCTTGCTCATGACGTCTCCTTGTGACGGGTACCGCAAATAGGATGGTTGAACACTGGAACCATCGGGATGGTGACAACTGTTATTGGGGATCCGGGGTGTAGCCCGCCTCCATCAGGCGTAGGGCCAGTTCCTCCCGGCTGAGCTGGCTATCGATTTCGACCCGGAACTGTTCCAGATCGATCTGTACTCTGGCGTGTGGATCGGCGTGGCGTATGGTGTCGGTGATGGCACCGCTGCAGGCTTCGCAGATCAAATCATTGACGATAAAGGTATGCATGGCTCACCTCCTGCGGGTGTTGACGGCTGCACGGCCACTGAAACTATCAAGCTGGTGTGTAGACAAGTGTGTATCGCTCCCCCCGAGATTTCCTGTTTTAGCGTGATAATTTCATCTCGAGCGCGAACAGTCTCCGTTCAATACCTCACCGGGCATCAATGCCCTTGAATGGTCGGGCTGTAACCGGCTTCTTCCAACAGAGCCAGGATCTGGGAAATTCCGAGCTGGCTATCAATTCTCAGCAGGTGCTGGGCCAGATCGATCTCGAGCCGGGCCTGACCATCGGCATTGAGCAAGGTAGTTTTGATCACGCTGGCACAGTGGCCACAGGTCATATCGGGAATGAGAAAACTGTGCATGAGGGGGATCTCCTGAGCCAACAGAACCCTGCTGCTGGTGTCGCTTGGCAAGCCGTCATGAAGGGGCGCTTGTTGCAAAAATGTTGCTTACTGGAAGGTAGCACTCTGGCTTTGCGATGCCAATCGAAAACCGTGAATTTATCCAGCTGGAAGCGTCGAGACGAGCGCAGTGTGCCTTGGTTTGTCATCGGCTTGACCTTTACATCATGGTAAGGTTGAAACTTGAACTATCGATATCTGTTTCCTGGTCAGTCGGAGCTTGCACATGTCCATTTTAGAGTCCGAATCATCCCCGTTGGCAGCCTCATCCGCTGCGCGTGCAACCGCGCGGTGGCGGCTGCCGATTGCTGGCATGAACTGCGCCGCTTGCGCGGCACGGTTACAAAAAGTGTTGCGGGCTACACCGCTGGTGAATCATGCCGAGGTCAATTTTGCCTCGGCTCAGGCCGAGGTGGAGGCCAGTCAGGAGCTTGGCTTGCCAGTCTTGCTGGCAGTGGTCGAACGTTGCGGGTTTTCTGTGCCCTTGCTGGAGCAGAGCTTCCACATCAGTGGCATCAGTTGTGCCTCCTGCGTGCAGCGGATCGAACGGGGCTTGCTCAAGGTGCCGGGCGTTGTCACGGTGAGTGTCAATCTGGCCAGTGGTGAAGCGGGGATCGGCATGTTGGCCGACACAGATCCGGCACGGTTGCTGGCGACCGTACAGCGGCTGGGATTTGGTGCCGAACTACCCACGTCGAACCAGACGGTTGCAGAGCCGGAGGCGCAGGGCTGGCCCAGTTGGTGGCCGGTGGCGGTCGCGGCTTTACTGACCATGCCACTGCTGCTGCCCATGGTGGCCATGCTGTGGGGCGAGCATTGGGCGCTGCCACCGCTGTGGCAATGGCTGCTGGCGACACCAGTACAGTTCTGGTTGGGGGCGCGCTTCTATCGCAGTGCCTGGCAGGCACTGCGCAGCGGCAGTGGCAATATGGACTTGTTGGTCGCCTTGGGGACCTCCGCCGCCTATGGCCTCTCGTGCTGGCAATGGCTGCTCGGGCTGCGCGCGCAGTTCATGCTGCACCATGCTGCCGTGCCGGAGCTCTATTTTGAGGCTTCGGCGACCGTCATTACCCTGGTCTTGCTAGGCAAATGGCTGGAGACGCGCGCCAAGCATCAAACCACGGCCGCCATCCGCGCCCTGCAGGCGTTGCGGCCGGAACAGGCTCGCGTCTATCGGCAGGGGGAATGGCGTTGGCTGGCCGTGGCTGCCCTGCAGGTGGGCGATCGGGTGATGGTTCAGCCAGGAGAGCGAATTCCGGTGGATGGACAGGTGCTGCTCGGCGAGAGCCAGGTGGACGAATCCCTGCTGACCGGTGAGAGCTTGCCGGTAAGCAAAAGCGTCGGAGATACGGTCACCGGCGGCGCCGTGAATGGCGAAGGGCTACTGGAGTTGGAAACCTTACGCCTGGGGGCTGAAACCACACTGGCGCGGCTGACTCGGCTGGTAGAGCAAGCCCAGATGACCAAGCCGCCGGTACAACGCCTGGTGGATCGGGTCAGTGCCATCTTCGTGCCGGTGGTGGTCGGGATTGCGCTGCTGACGATTCTGGGCTGGGGCCTGCTGGCGGGCGATTGGCCACAAGCGCTGCTCAATGGCGTGGCCGTGCTGGTGATTGCCTGTCCCTGTGCCCTGGGGCTGGCCACGCCGACCGCCATCATGGTGGGGACCGGCGTGGCGGCGCGACACGGCATCCTCATCAAAGATGCGCAGGCGTTAGAGCAGGCTCAAGCCATCGGCCAGCTGGTATTTGATAAGACCGGCACCCTGACGCTCGGCCATCCAGAGCTGGTTGCCTCGGCGGTCGTCGGGCCTCTGGTGCTGCCGGCTGCGGCCACGGAGCGGCCAATGCAGGACGACGAGCCCGAAGCTGGGCGGGCACTGCGGCTGGCGGCAGCTCTGGCGCAGGGCAGCAGTCATCCCCTGGCCAAGGCTTTGCTCCGAGCTGTCCCGGCTGATGGCGAGCCTTTGCCGACGTTGCTGGCCGGAACCGCATTGCCGGGGCGCGGCATGCAAGGCACAGTCGCTTACGCCGGTCAATCGTTCGTTATGTGGCTGGGCAGTGAGCGGTTGCTGGCGGAAATGGGGGTGAGCTTGCCGACTTCTGCCGAGTCGGCGGTAGCACAAGCGGCGCAGGCGGGCCAAAGCATTTCCTATCTTGGCTATCAGGATGCACAGGACCAACCCCGCGTGCTGGCCTGGTTCGGGTTTGCCGATCCCATCAAGCCTGGCGCCGTGGCGGCGGTGCAGGAGTTGCAGGCTGCAGGCATTCAGGTGGTGATGTTGACCGGGGATCACGCCTTGGCAGCTGCCAAAGTCGCCTCGGCGCTGGGGATCCGGGATTTTCAGGCTAATTTGTTGCCGCAGGAAAAGCTGACGGCATTGAGTCGTTATCGCCAGCCGGGGATCATCCAGGCCATGGTCGGAGATGGCATCAATGATGCGCCCGCTCTGGCGGCGGCGGATGTCGGGATTGCCATGGCCACCGGGAGTGAGGTCGCCATGCAGGCGGCCGGCATTACCCTGATGCGTGACGATCCGCAACTGGTATGGGCTGCGATCGATCTCTCCCGGCGTACCTACGCCAAGATCCGTCAGAATCTGTTCTGGGCCTTTATCTACAATCTGGTCGGGATCCCCCTGGCTGCGGCCGGGTTGCTGAACCCTGTGCTGGCCGGTGCGGCGATGGCATTCAGCTCGGTGAGTGTGGTCAGCAACGCCTTGCTGTTGCGCCGCTGGCGGCTGACCAGGGGGGTGGAGGCTCAGGTGTCGCAACTCTCGTCTTCGCTCCCGAGCACACCTTCGATCCCGACTGCGCCCTCTCAACCCGCAGTGACGGATAAGGAGTCCGGCCATGATCAGTAATTCTCTCCGGCGGCCATTCCCCCGGGATCCGGAGCCCGAGGAACGGCGTGGTAAGGGGATGACCATCGGCGAAGTCGCCCGCAGCAGCGGCGTGACCGCCAAGATGATCCGTCACTATGAGGCGCTGGGTCTCATTCCGGCACCGCTACGCTCGGCGGCGGGTTACCGTTATTACGATGAGACGGCGCTGCACGAGATCCGGTTTATCCGTCAGGCCCGCAGTTTGGGGTTTGGTTTGCCGCAGATTGCCGAGTTGCTGATCCTGTGGCGGGATCGCGGTCGTGCCAGTCAGGAGGTCAAGGCGCTGGCCGAGGCACAGTTGCAGGCGTTGGAGCAGAAGATTGTCGAGTTGCAGCAGATGCAACAAAGCCTGCGCCGTCTGGTCAGTCAATGCCACGGTGACGAGCGGCCGGATTGCCCGATCCTCGATGAGCTGGCGACGGAAAAATCGGAAAAGTCTGGAAAAAAGGGTTGCCATGACGGCGGGGGATGATCGAAGCTGGAGACCGTTGTCGCGCTGTTTTTGTGATCCTTTGGAGTCCCCATGAAACTCTACTACACCCCCGGAGCCTGCTCCTTGGCCTCTCACATCATCCTGTGTGAATCGGGTCTGCCTTATACCCTGGAGCGGGTTGATTTGCGCAATAAAACCATCGCCGATGGTCGTGATTTTCTGGCCATTAACCCCTTGGGGTATGTGCCGGTGCTGGAGCTGAATAATGGCGAGATCCTGACCGAGGGCTCGGCAATCCTGTTTTATCTGGCCGATCTGGTTCCGGCGGCAGGCTTGGTACCGCCAGCCGGTGAGGTGGCCCGTTATCGCTTGTTGGCCTGGCTGAACTTTATCGGCAGCGAGTTGCATAAAAACTTTTCGCCGCTGTTTGGTAAACAGATCCCTGAGGAGTACAAGGCCCAGGTCAGCGAACGGCTGGCGGCGCGCTTTGCCCATGTCGATGGCGTGCTGGCTTATTCACCCTATCTGGCGGATGGCACCTTCAGCATTGCCGATGCCTATCTGTTTGTGGTCAGTAACTGGGCCTCGATTGTTGGCTTTGATCTCAGCCCCTATCAGCACCTGCTGGCCTTCCGGGAGCGGGTACTGGCGCGCCCTTCGGTACAAAGAGCCATGCAAGAAGAAGGATTGCTCTAATCCTGGCGGTCCGAGAACAAGGCAAACAAAAACAACACGGGTGCTTCGGCGCCCGTGTTGTTTTTTCGATCCTGCGTTGTTTTGGCAATGTTGTTCTAGATGGTCGGCAGATCGTTTGTTCGGTGACTGGCGATTCTACCGGGTGCCGTTTCAACTGCGTGGCGTTTCTACGGCCTAGAGGTTAGTTCTCGGCGCCAGCGGCAGGGGCGGGATGATCGGCGCGATACAGGGTCCACTCCTCGACGACCCGGCCATCAGGCAGGTGACAGTTACTGCTTTGTCCGGCTTCCGAGGTCACCGGCTCACTCTTGCCGCCTTGCTGGGCACAATAGACGGCCGCTGGATTGGCCATACCAATGGCGGGGGTGGGCTCGGTGGTTTTGCCACAGCCGCCGAGTAACAGCAGGCCACTGGCTAAAACGGTCAACGGGAATCGCATTGTTCTCATAAGGGGCTCCTGTGGCTGACTGCCGGGTGAGCATGGCAAGGCGAAGGTCAGATCCCTGCGCACGATGCAGATCATCATGCTAGCGGGATCTGCGCTGTGGCCCAAGTCGGGATTATGGATTCGTTAAGCTACCGTTTACGTTTCATACCTATTGCGGCAGGTTAATAGGCTGTTAAGTTGCTCAAATTATCATCTCTTATGCTGTATTTTTCTGGTTTTTCCGATCGTTGCTCGGCATTATTCCCGATTGCCAGCGGTAGTTTCTGTCCTGACAGGCGGATATTGCCGCATCTTAGTTCCATCGAATCTGGATGATCCCGTATGAAAATGAACAAACTGACAGCTGCGATCCTGATCAGCATGCTGCTTGGCATTCTGGTTGGCCACCTGGTACGTGCCCTGGCGCCGGATGCTGCCACCATTACCAGCTTTACTGCCAACATCACCATTTTGACCGATATCTTCTTGCGTCTGATCAAGATGATTATTGCCCCCTTGGTGTTCAGTACCCTGACGGTGGGAATTGCCAAGATGGGGGATAGCAAGACGGTTGGACGCATTGGTGCGAAAACCATGGGCTGGTTTTTGACCGCGTCGCTGATCTCCCTGAGTCTGGGTCTTATCATGGTCACCCTGCTGCAGCCGGGGGTGGGTCTCGCCTTAAGTGTGCCGGACACCGCCGCCAGCAGCGGCATCTCCGCCGGTGCCATTACCTTGAAAGATTTCGTGACCCACGCCATTCCCAAGAGCGTGGTCGAGGCGATGGCCAATAACGAGATCCTGCAGATTGTCGTCTTCTCGCTGTTCTTTGGCTTGGCTGCCGCCTCGTTGGGGGATAAAGCCAAGCCTGTGGTCAAGCTGATGTCCGCCACCGCGGATATCATGCTCAAGGTCACCGGTTTTGTGATGGCGTTTGCTCCATTGGCGGTCTTCGCGGCCATTGCGGCCATGGTGGCCAAGGAGGGGATGGGTATCCTCTCGACCTATGGCACCTTTATGGCGCAGTTCTACCTCTCGATCGGTGTCCTGTGGTTTGTGCTGCTGGGAATGGGCGCCCTGTTCCTGGGTGGCCGCGTGCTACGCCTGCTCAAGAGCATCCGTGAACCAGCCTTGCTGGCGTTCTCGACCGCTAGCTCCGAAGCCGCCTATCCCAAGACGCTGGAGCGTCTGGAGCACTTTGGTTGTTCCAAGCGTATCGCCAGTTTCGTGCTGCCCATGGGCTATTCGTTCAATCTGGACGGCTCCATGATGTACTGCACCTTTGCCACCCTGTTTATCGCCCAGGCCTATGGCATCGATCTCTCCTTCGGCCAGCAGATAACCATGCTGCTGCTGTTGATGGTGACCTCCAAGGGGATGGCCGGGGTGCCTCGGGCCTCCTTGGTGGTGATTGCCGCCACCCTGTCCCAGTTCCACATTCCTGAAGCCGGTATTTTGCTGTTGCTGGGCATCGACCATTTTCTGGATATGGGCCGTTCGGCGACCAATGTGCTGGGCAATGCAATCGCCGCCGCGGTAGTCGCGCGCAGCGAAGGGGCTTTGGGTGAGGAGCTGAGTGAGGAAGAAATTCTCGCTTTATCCAGCCAGGCACTTCCTGCCGAGCCGGTGCTCGAGCAGGCATAACCCTGCATTCGTCTGTTGTTGTAACCCAAACCCTGGCCTGCGTGCCGGGGTTTTTGTTTGGCTCTCTCCCAGTTAGTTGTCGTGAATGGAGGGGGATGGAGTCTGGACGAAAAGCTGACCGTTGGCGGCAGGGATGCCGCCATCGAGCCTACAGGGATGTATTTACGGCGTGTCTGCGCTCGTTCGGACGCCATCTCACGCCTGAGCTGGCTCTTTCACCATATAGCTGGAAATGTGCCTTTGTTTGGGGTTGGCAGGCCGGGGCCAACAGCCATGCCAGTGCGACAATCGCTGTGTCGGTTGTTGTGCTTTTCCGTACAAATAGCCTGTGTTTGTTTTCTTCCTCGCTGCCAAAAGCCAGTCATTCAAATAAATTATCCATATAAAACAATTGGTTATTTGTTTTTCCGCAATTGGTACAAGCCGTGCAATTAGATAAGCGTCAACTGTCAACAAGGAGATATCGACATGGCGCTTCGTCAATGTGCAATTTACGGCAAGGGTGGGATCGGCAAGTCCACAACTACCCAGAACCTGGTCGCCGCTCTGGCTGAAATGGGCAAGAAGGTGATGATCGTCGGTTGTGACCCCAAGGCCGACTCTACCCGTCTGATCCTGCATGCCAAGGCCCAGAATACCATCATGGAAATGGCTGCGGAAAAGGGTTCTGTAGAAGATCTGGAACTCGAAGACGTGCTGCAGATCGGTTACGGCGGCGTGCGCTGTGCCGAGTCTGGTGGTCCTGAGCCAGGAGTTGGTTGTGCCGGTCGTGGTGTTATCACCGCCATCAACTTCCTGGAAGAAGAAGGCGCGTATGAAGCCGACCTCGACTTCGTATTCTATGACGTGCTGGGTGACGTGGTGTGTGGCGGTTTCGCCATGCCAATCCGCGAAAACAAGGCACAAGAAATCTACATCGTCTGCTCCGGCGAAATGATGGCGATGTATGCCGCCAACAACATCTCCAAGGGCATCGTGAAGTATGCCAAGTCCGGTAGCGTGCGTCTGGGCGGCCTGATCTGTAACTCCCGTCAGACCGACCGCGAAGATGAGCTCATCATCGCCCTGGCCGACAAGCTGGGTACCCAGATGATTCACTTCGTACCCCGTGACAACGTGGTACAACGCGCCGAAATCCGCCGCATGACCGTCATCGAATATGACCCGAATGCCAAGCAAGCCAACGAGTACCGCACTCTGGCCCGCAAGGTGGTGGACAACAAGCTGCTGGTGGTCCCGACCCCGGTCACCATGGACGAACTCGAAGCGTTGCTGATGGAGTTCGGCATCATGGACGAGGAAGACGAAAGCATCATCGGCAAGACCGCAGCAGAAGAAGCGGTAGCCTGAGTCCTGTGATTTCCGCGGCCGGCTGTGGTCGGCCCGGAAATCCTCCGCTAGGGAGAATAAGCAATGACAGACAGAACGCGTGAACAGAATGAAGCGCTGATCCAGGAAGTGCTGGAGATCTACCCCGAGAAGGCGCGCAAAGACAGACAGAAGCACCTGACGGCCAATGACCCATCCCTGGAAAAGGCCAGCAAGTGCATCACCTCCAACCGTAAGTCCCTGCCGGGCGTGATGACGGCTCGTGGTTGCTCCTACGCCGGCTCCAAGGGCGTGGTATTCGGCCCGATCAAGGACATGATCCACCTGTCCCACGGTCCGGTCGGTTGTGGCATGTACTCCAGCGGTGGCCGTCGTAACTACTACACCGGCGTGACCGGGGTGGACAGCTTTGGCGCCATGAACTTTACCTCCGATTTCCAGGAAAAGGACATCGTATTCGGTGGCGACAAGAAGCTGCTGAAGATTGTCGAAGAGATGGAAATGTTGTTCCCGCTGACCAAGGGGATTTCGGTACAGTCCGAGTGCCCGATCGGCCTCATCGGTGACGACATCGAAGCCGTCTCCAAGCAAGCGAGCAAGCAGATCGACAAGCCCGTGGTTCCGGTGCGTTGCGAAGGCTTCCGGGGCGTCTCGCAGTCCCTGGGTCACCACATCGCCAACGACGTGATCCGGGACTGGATCCTGCCGAACCGTGATGGTGAAGCCTTCGAAGGCACCCCCTATGACGTCGCCATCATCGGTGACTACAACATCGGTGGTGATGCTTGGTCTTCCCGCATCCTGCTCGAAGAGATGGGTCTGCGCGTGGTAGCCCAGTGGTCCGGTGACGGTACCCTGCCGGAGATGGAAAACACCACCAAGGTGAAGATGAACCTGGTGCACTGCTACCGCTCCATGAACTACATCTCGCGCCATATGGAAGAAAAGTACGGGATCCCATGGATGGAGTACAACTTCTTCGGACCGACCAAGACTTCCGAGTCTCTGCGCAAGATCGCAGCCCAGTTCGACGAAACCATCCAGAAGAATGCCGAAGCGGTCATCGCCAAGTATGAAGCGCAAACGGCGGCCGTGATTGCCAAGTACCAGCCTCGTCTGCAAGGCAAGAAGGTGATGTTGTATGTGGGCGGTCTGCGTCCTCGTCATGTCATCGGCGCCTATGAAGACCTGGGTATGGAAATCGTCGGTGCCGGTTATGAATTCGGCCACAACGATGACTACGACCGGACTTTGCCGGAACTCAAAGAAGCCACCTTGCTGTATGACGATGTCACCGGCTACGAGATGGAAGAGTTCGTCAAGGCCATCAAGCCTGATCTGATCGGCTCTGGCGTCAAGGAAAAGTACATCTTCCAGAAGATGGGTATTCCGTTCCGCCAGATGCACTCCTGGGATTATTCCGGCCCGTACCACGGCTATGACGGCTTTGCCATCTTCGCCCGCGATATGGACATGACGTTGAATAATCCGTGCTGGTCCCAACAGACCCCACCATGGAAGAAGTCTGCCTAAGGGCAGGATGGCAATCCTTGTAACCCGTTAGTTCACAGATGAGTGGCGCGGGAGGAGATGGATATGAGTCAGAATATTGAGAACATCAAACCCTGTTATCCCCTGTTCGAGCAGGATGAATATCAGAGCCTGTTTGCAGGCAAGAAAAGCCGTTTCGAAGAAGCCCATGGCGACAGCAAGGTAAAGGAAGTCTTTGACTGGACCACCTCGGCTGAGTACCAAGAGCTGAACTTCAAGCGTGAAGCGCTGACCATCAACCCGGCCAAAGCCTGCCAGCCCCTGGGCGCCGTGCTTTGCTCCTTAGGGTTTGAGAAGACACTACCCTATGTGCATGGTTCACAAGGCTGTGTGGCGTACTTCCGTACCTATTTCAATCGTCATTTCAAGGAGCCGGTCGCCTGCGTGTCTGACTCCATGACCGAAGACGCGGCTGTGTTCGGTGGCCATGCCAACATGAATGACGGTCTGCAGAACGCTTATGCGCTCTACAAGCCGGAAATGATTGCGGTATCGACCACCTGTATGGCGGAAGTTATCGGTGATGACTTGCAAGCCTTCACCAACAACGCCAAGAAAGACAACTTCATCCCGACTGAAGTGCCGGTGCCTTATGCGCACACGCCAAGCTTCGTCGGTAGCCATGTCACCGGTTGGGACAATATGTTCGAAGGCTTCTGCCGCTCCCTGGCTCCGGAAGCCAAAGAAGTGGGCAGCAATGGCAAGCTGAACCTGGTCACCGGTTTTGATACCTATCTGGGCAACTACCGGGTGCTCAAGCGCATGATGGCCGAAATGGGCGTCTCCGCTTCCTTGCTCTCCGACCCGTCAGAGGTGCTGGATACGCCGGCCGATGGTCAATATCGCATGTATGCCGGTGGTACCACTCAGGCGGAAATGGTGGATGCACCGAACGCCATCGACACCCTGTTGCTGCAACCCTGGCAGTTGGTGAAGACCAAGAAAGTGGTTACCGAAACCTGGGGCCAGCCTGGCTCTGCACTGAACGTGCCCATCGGTCTGGAAGCGACCGACGAGTTCCTGATGAAGGTCAGCGAGCTGACCGGCAAGCCCATCCCAGAATCACTGGCTACCGAGCGCGGCCGTCTGGTGGATATGATCACCGACTCCCACACCTGGCTGCACGGCAAGAAGTTTGCCCTGTACGGGGATCCGGACTACGTGATGGGTCTGACCAAGTTCCTGCTGGAGCTGGGTGCCGAGCCAACCGTGATCCTGTGCCACAACGGCTCCAAGAAGTGGGAAAAAGCACTGAAGAAGGTGCTGGATGCCTCTCCGTATGGTCAGAACAGCGAGATCTACGTCGGTTGCGATCTGTGGCACCTGCGCTCCTTGATGTTCACCAACAAGCCGGACTTCCTGATTGGCAACTCCTACGGCAAGTTCATTCAGCGCGACACCCTGGCCAAGGGCAAGGCGTTTGAAGTGCCGTTGATTCGCCTGGGCTTCCCGATTTTCGACCGCCACCACCTGCACCGCATGACCACCTGGGGTTATGAGGGCGGCATGTACATCGTCACCACCCTGGTGAACGCGGTACTGGAGCGTCTGGATCAGGAAACCATGGAGCTCGGCAAGACCGACTACAACTTCGACCTGGTTCGCTAAGGCGACCACGGGCGGGAGCTTGGCTCCCGCCCGTTTTTTTGTGTGCGATTGTCTGGCCGGTTCCTGCTGCAGGAATGGGTCATCAAGGAGAGACCATGCCCAATATCATGTTTCGTCAACAGGCCGATGGCCTCTACTGCTACATCGCCAAGCGGGATCTGGAAGCCAAGATCACCGCCATCGAATTTGAACAAGAGGATTGCTGGGGCGGGCGTATTGACCTAGCTGACGGCCAATCTTTCTATCTGGCACCGCTGGCAGGAATGCCCTCACTGCCGACCACACTGCGCCTGACCCGGGCCCAGGGTGAGGATTAACCCCGCGACACCTGTGTTTGTTGCGATGACACCTATGTTTGTTGCGATGACATCGCGGTTACGATGACAAGGAGCTCCCCATGAATACGCTGCTGGAAAGTCAGGTTTATTGGCGTCTGCTGGCGCTGGCGCAACAGGTTCCCGATCTGGATCAAGTCAAACTGTTTGACTGGGTCTGCTCCTTGTTGAGCGGGCCGTTGAATACGGCCGGGCTCGATGCTCTGAGCCTCGAACTGCTCAAGGAGCGGGCATTGCCGGAGCTGGCACAGCGTGATGCCAGCCTGTGGCCGCAACTGTTGGCTACATTGCACGGGGAATTGCCAGCGCATCTGGATCCGCGCCCGCTGCCACCCGGTGAGGGCGCAGGCCAGTTACGGGTCGCCTTTGCCTCCACCGATGGCGTGCTGGTCAATGGCCACTTCGGCAGTTGCCCGCTGTTCTTCATCTATCAAGTGAGTGAGCAGGGGGCCCGGCTCATCGACATCCGTCGTTACTCGGCGTGGAAACAGGAGACCGGAACCTCCGGCAGTGAAGGCAACGAGGCCCGAGCCGAGTTATTGCAAGGCTGCCACCTGCTGTTTTGCGAGGCCATTGGTGGTCCCGCCGCGGCACGGGTGATCCGCCACGGTATCCACCCGGTGAAGATTAAACGCGATCCCACCATCCGGACCCAGCTGGATGATTTGACCCAACTGCTGCAAGGTCAACTGCCGCCTTGGCTGGCCAAGGCGCTCGGACGCAAGGATGACCTGGCCAGCCGTTTCGATCTGGAACTCGAGGAATAAGGCTGAAACCTGCTGGGGTGGGAGCACGCATTGCCAGCCCGAACTCCGGGCGCACATCCATAAGCGGTGCGGCATCTTGCTTCAGCAGATCCGAACCCGTCATGGCAGGGATTTTTCTGGTTTCCCTTGTCTTCCATGTCGGTCGCTCAACCCGCCAGCTTCCACATCAACGCTGGCGGCTCTCTCGCGTAATTCTCATGCACGTTTACAAGGCTCGGGACGACTCTTGGCTGGGGGGCGGGTCGTCCCGATGCCTTCCCTTCGGGGAGGGCATCCTGCGCCTGGCGCTAGGTGGATACAGAACTCTGCTCTCCGGTTTTGTGGTGACTGGCTCTGCGGCGACTGACTCTGTGGTGATGGCTCCTGTGGTGACGGACTCTGTGGTGACGGACTCTGTGGTGAATAGTACAAGCGTTGGCTCTTGTCGCTCATGTCTGAAACGCGACAAAAATAAAGCTATAAAAATCATAATTTTATCTTTGGTTTGTCCCTTGCAGTACCTGTTGCAGGCTTATCTCGAGGGTAAGCAATCGGTTCGGTCGTATCCCACAAGGAGTGGTTATGAAGGGAAATGAGATCGCTGCATTGATGGATGAGCCAGGGTGTCAGCACAACGGCAAATCCAAATCGGGCTGTAGCGCGCCCAAGCCGGGGGCCACGGCAGGGGGCTGTGCCTTCGATGGTGCCCAAATCACTTTATTACCCATTGCTGATGTCGCCCATGTCGTTCATGGCCCCATCGGTTGTGTCGGTAGCTCCTGGGATAACCGCGGGACCCACAGCTCCGGGCCGACCCTGTTCCGGTTGGGATTTACCACCGACTTGAGCGAACAGGATGTGATCATGGGTCGGGGGGAGCGACGCCTCTACCACGGCATCAAACAGATCGTCGAGCGCTATCAACCGGCGGCGGTGTTTGTCTACAACACCTGTGTTCCGGCGATGGAAGGCGATGATATCGAGGCCATCTGCCGGGTCACCGCCGACAAGCTGGGCGTGCCGGTGATCGCGGTCGATGCCGCTGGTTTTTATGGCAGCAAGAATCTGGGCAATCGCATTGCCGGCGATGTGATGGTGGATCGGGTGATCGGCCACCGGGAGCCGGCACCCTGGCCGGAGCATTTTGCCATCCCCGCGGCACGGGGCCACAGCATAGCGCTGGTGGGCGAATTCAACATCGCCGGTGAATTCTGGAATGTGTTGCCGCTGCTGGATGAGCTGGGGGTGCGCGTGCTCTGTACTCTGGCCGGCGATGCGCGCTTTGCCGAGGTGCAGACCATCCATCGCAGTGAATTGAACATGCTGGTCTGCTCCCGGGCGCTGATCAATGTGGCGCGCAAATTGGAAGATCGCTTTGGAACGCCCTGGTTTGAAGGCAGTTTCTACGGGGTCCGCGATATGTCTGACTCCCTGCGCGCCATCGCCCAGGGGCTGCAGGATCCGGATCTGCAGGCGCGTACCGAGGCGCTGATCGCTCGCGAAGAGGCGCGGGTCGAAGCACTGCTGGCAGAGTTCCGGCCCCGACTGACCGGCAAACGGGTGTTGCTCTATACCGGCGGCGTCAAGTCCTGGTCTGTGGTGTCGGCATTGCAGGATCTGGGGATGATTGTGGTGGCCAGCGGGACTCGCAAGTCCACCGAAGAGGATAAGGCGCGGATCCGCGAGTTGATGGGGGAGGATGCCATCATGCTGGATGAAGGCAACCCTCGTCTGCTGCTGGATGTGGCCCACGAGCAGCGCGCCGATCTGATGATCGCCGGTGGCCGCAACATGTACACCGCCTACAAGGCCAAGCTGCCGTTTCTGGATGTGAATCAGGAGCGGGAGCATGCCTTCGCCGGTTATGACGGCATGGTGGAGTTGGCGCGGCAGATTTGTCTGACCCTGGAAAGCCCGATCTGGCCCCAGGCCAAGAGTCGTGCGCCATGGCACATGACGGTTCAGGGCTAGGAGGTTGTTATGGCACTTATCATCAAACCGAACAAACCGATTGCCACCCGTCCCATCAAGAGCGGCCAACCGCTGGGCGCCATCCTCGGCAGCCTGGGACTGGATCGCTGCATTCCGCTGATCCATGGTGCGCAAGGCTGCAGTGCGTTTGCCAAGGTGTTTTTCATCCAGCATTTTCACGAGCCGGTGCCCTTGCAGTCCACGGCCATGGATCCCATCACCACCATCATGGGCTCCGACGACAACATTCTGCAGGCGCTGGTGACTCTGTGCGAGCGCAGTAATCCACGAATTATCGTGCTGATGAGCTCGGGACTGGCCGAAGCCCAGGGTGCCGATATGACCCGGGCCATCAAGCTGTTTCGTCAGAGTTACCCCAAGCATGACCGGATCGAGGTGGTGCATCTCAATACTCCCGATTTCTACGGCTCTATGGAGAATGGTTTTGCCACTCTGGTGGAAGCCCTAATTGAACAGCTGGTGCCCGAGCAGGCGGTGCGTACCCTGCGCAAGAAGCGGGTGAACCTGCTGCTCAGCCATATGCTGACCCCCGGGGATATCGAGCTCATCCGCAGCTATGTGGAAGCCTTTGGCCTGCAACCGGTGTTGGTGCCGGATCTGGCCCACTCCATGGATGGTCATCTGGCCCGTGGTGACTATTTGCCGGTGTCGCAAGGCGGTACCGATGTTTTGGCGCTGCGCCAACTGGGGCAGAGTGCCGCGACGCTAGTGATTGGTCCGTCCCTGGCGCGTGCCGGTCAGCTGCTCCAAAAACGCACCGGTGTCGAGAGTCATAGCTTTGCCCATCTGATGACGCTGGCGGAGATGGATCGCTTCATCCTCACCCTGCAGCGCCTGGCCGAGCGGCCAGTACCGGAGTGGATCGAACGCAGTCGCGGCCAGTTGCAGGATGCCATGATCGACACCCATACCTGGGTCAATGGTCGGCGGCTGGCCATCGGTGCGGAAGCCGATCTGCTGATGGCCTGGGTCAGCTTTGCTCAGAGCGTCGGGCTGCAACCCTGCAGTGTGGTGGCGCCGGTGAATCAGCCCTGGCTTGCTGGCCTACCGGTGGAGTCGGTCCGCATCGGCGATCTGCAGGATCTGGTCGATGGCATAGACCCTCGTGCCTCGGGTCCGTTGGCACCGCGTGCTGTGGATCTATTGCTCAGTAACTCCCATGGTGCTGACTTGGCGGCCGAGCTGGATATTCCGCTGTTGCGGATTGGGTTTCCCATCTATGACCGCATGGGCGAGTTTCGTCGCACCCGTCAGGGTTATGCCGGTATGCGCGATACCCTGTTCGAGATTGGCAATCTGATGCAGGAGCGTTGTCATGGTCGAGCGGTGCACCATTCGCCGCTCAAGCAACAATTTACTGACGAGCAGATGGCCGAGGAGCTGCGCTATGTCTGATCACATCAAAGGGTCTGATCACACCAAGGGGTCTAATCACATCAAGGGGTCTAATTACGTCGAAGGGTTTAATCACATCGAGCGTCAGTTAACCCTGAGTGATCCCCAGACGGCGTCGTTGAAAGTGGCGTTTGCCAGTGCCGATCACAAACGTGTCGATCAGCATTTTGGCTCCTGCGAGGCTCTGCTGGTGTATGGCGTCGAGCCGGAGCGTGCCGAGTTGCTGCAGGTGACGGAATTTCGCATCGAGCAGGGACACAGCCTGGCCAAGCTGGAGAGCCGGATGGAGGTGATCCATGACTGTTTCGCCGTGTTCTGCGTGGCGGTGGGCGAGTCGGTGTTCCGCCAGTTGCTGGCAGCGGGTATTCGCGCCATCCGGGTGGAAGCCGGTACCCCCATCAGCCAGTTGATCCGTCAATTGCAGTTGCAGTGGCCAGCCGCCAGCCGTCAGGCCGCTCCCGAGCGCAAGAGCCGGAACCGCGATCCCGACCGCATCCAGGCGCTGGAGCATTCCAGCTGGGATGAGGAGTAACCCGTTTTTCAACCACAAGGAGAGTTGTGCCCATGACCACCACCATTACCGGTCTGACCCGCGGCGGCAAGCCCTGGCAGCCGAAGTTTGTGACCGCTGTGAACTATGCCACCTGCATCGGCTGTGGCCGTTGTTACAAGGTTTGTTCGCGGGATGTGTTTGATTTGAAAGAGAAGAGCGACGTGCTGGGGGACGACTTCGATGATGAAGATCAGGATGATGTCGCCATGGTGATGACGGTCAGTGATGCCGATGACTGTATCGGCTGCGGTGCCTGCTCCCGGGTCTGCCCGAAGAACTGCCACAGCTACAGCTAGGAATTACTCCTGGCGATACCACATGTCCGGTTGCGGGCATGTGGTATCCATTGCTTCTGTCCGATCGTGCACTCATCGCGGCTGAGGGTTTATTTGTGCAGATCCGGCAGCATGCTGGCCTGCAGATCGAGCAATACCTGATCGGCGGCGGTAATGGTGAAGAAGCCTAACCGGGGAAATTCCATATCGACAATCACATAGATGCACAACGACATGATGCAGGCGAAGGCGACGCAATGGAGCCAGCTGCGGTGCGGGTTTTCCGCCATCTCGTAGCCAATCAGTAACGAGCCCATCAAGCTCAGAAATGCCAATAGCAAAAATATCACCAGCGGCGGATGGTTCTGGGTCACCATCCAGCGAGTGGTGGTGATGTCGATCATCTCGTTCAGGGCCGGTACCAACAGCATCATGGCGTGGGCGGGGGCATCAGGCGCCCGTGCGGCAATCAGGGCATGTTGCCAGATCTGTGATTGCAACCGGATCGATTGATCCAGGCGTTGCTGGACTGCCGCCATATCGCGGGCATTGTGGTAGATCTGGGCTCTTAGCCCTGTGTAGTCATAAAACAGGGTGCGCAGCTCGGGCTGGCTGGTTACAGGCAGCAGATCGAGGCGCAGATAGGCGGTGCCGATGGCATTGGCCTCCTCGGTGATGAGATGGCGCCTGTCCTCAAAGCGACTGGCGGCACCGGAGAAGGTGAACGCGATCAGCAGACCCAACAAGGCGAAGACGGCGCCTTCTGCGGTGCTGACTCCGCGCGCCAATCCTCCTTCCCGGACCAGATGGTGCAAGCCAATCCGGCGACCGATCTCCAAAAACAACAGCATGCCGAAAAACAGCCCGAGCGTGGCGCTACTGGCAATCTGGATCAGATCCATGATGCGTTCTCCATGACGAAGTGAGCGGGTGGCACCCGCAGCTTGATGATGCAAGCCCTGATGGATCAAGCATAGCAGGCGGCCTTGGCTATCTGAGGAGCGGTTGCAGAAGCCTGGAGCCACAATGGCAAGCACGGGTGCGGACACCGCAGGCCTGGGTCAGCGCAGGAGAGGGGATGATCGTGGCCAATCAGCTGGCGGGGGAGGAGACCTGTTATCCGCGTGCCAGGTAGTGCTCAATCAGATTCGGCAGGGCGTCATTGAGCTGACTTTCCAGGGCATCGAGATCTTTACCCAGCGCCGCCAGCAAGCGCGCGGCTTTTTCCTTGCTCAGCCCTCGTTCGCCAAGCCGATATTCAGTTTCCGGTAATTGCTTGTCGAAACGGGGAATAATCTCCAGCACCACGGTGCGCTGGTGGGTTTGTTCGAAGGCTTTTTGCACCAGCAGGCAGAACTCCTCGATATAGTCTTTGCCATCCGGTCCCAGGCAGCCGGGCTCAATCCGGAACACCAGGGTCAGTTTGCCCCCCGGCAAGGAGGTTGTTTCGGCTGACATAAGAACTCCGCAAGTGGCTGACCGGTAAGTCTAAGGGTAGAAGAGGTTGCCTTTTTTGCATAAAAACACGGGCAAATCAAGCAGATGAACGGAGAATTGCCGGTCTCGGCTGGAACATGTCGGTGAGCGGTGAGCGGTGAGCGGTGAGTGGGGGGAGTGAACGGCCCTCGCACTGGACGAGGGGCCATTCAATGACGACAGGCCTCAGGCCTTCTTCACAAATTCGGATTTGAGCTGCATGGCGCCGATACCGTCGATCTTGCAGTCGATGTCATGATCACCATCCACCAGACGGATGTTCTTGACCTTGGTCCCGACCTTGATCACCAAGGAGGAGCCTTTGACTTTCAGATCCTTGATCACCGTGATGGTATCGCCATCTTGCAGTTCGTTACCGACCGAGTCGCGGATCACGCGCTTTTCTTCGGTCTCTTCGACGGCGGTCTGAGACCATTCATGGGCGCATTCCGGGCAGACATACATGCTACCGTCTTCATAGGTAAATTCTGAACTGCACTGGGGACACTGGGGTAAATTGCTCATGCTGCACCTTTCATCAATGGAATAAATCGGCCGGGCCAAACGACCCATGCTGCGGGGATGGATCAGGACAGCGGGCTGTCCAGGGGGCGCTATGATAGCGCTTGTCGCCCCGTTGGTGTACCCACAGCGACCAGAAGGTTTTCCTGGTCATAAAAAAAGCCTCTTTCGAGGCGCTGTTCCCTTTACGTGTTGTTGACTATTTTCACCCCACCCGATAACCAGGATTTTGCACTGTTGGGCTCTTGGT
>NZ_BAAGVN010000328.1:0-23883 GCF_054780855.1 Pseudaeromonas pectinilytica | reverse complement strand
CAACCAAGAGCCCAACAGTGCAAAATCCTGGTTATCGGGTGGGGTGAAAATAGTCAACAACACGTAAAGGGAACAGCGCCCCCTGCGTGTGGCCAAGCCGGTGCTGCTGGCGGTGGGGCTGATGAGCGAGTGGTTGGCCAAGGGGTTCGGTATTGAACCGCAACTGCTGCGCAGCCAGGTCCATTTTTATTATCAATGCAAAGAGAACTTTGATGTTTCCGCCTCGATTCGGGATCTGGATCTGGAAACTGAAACCAGCGCCCAGTGCGTCAATCGTTATTTTTCCGAGCTGATGGAATCCGGCTCTTTAAACCCTCAAGGAGTGAAATATGCGTAATTATATTCGTGGTCTGTGGTGTGTGCTGATCCTCTCCTTTTGCCATGGGCTCTATGCCGGTGAACTGTACGATGAATTGTCAGGGAAACCCGCCAAGAAGATTTTATTGAGCTTGTTTGCCAAGGAGAGTTTTAATCAGGAAGAGGTCAAGGATCTGGATCAGCTCTGGCTGGATTACAACTTCAGCGAGCAGGATGTCGCCGCGGCATTCCGCAGCTATCAGAACAAATACCCGATCCAGATGACTGCTTATCAGGAAGTGATCTTGTGGCATACCGACAAGGATGTCATCCCCAGCACCACGACGCCGGAAGAGTTTGCCCAAGTCGGACAACTGTTTCACCAAAAGGCAGAATTATTTGGTGGCACGGTTCGACTGATTGGTGGCTTCTTGAATAATGAGCAACCGTACCGCAAGGGTCTGTGTCGCTGGATAGCCCCGAATACCTTCAGCATGTTGTATGTGGTGCGATTGGCGCGCGAGCCCTACTTCGGTCCTTATTTCCCGCAGGATGGCGGCACCATTGTCTCCCAGACCTTGCATTGATGCCGAGCTGAATCATGAGGAACAACATGAATACCATTAAGCTGATTGCAGTGGATATTGATGGGGTCTTATTGCAAGACACCTTCAGCCCGGTGTTACATCAACTGGTCACTCTGTATGGCGGTGAATATACGCGCGAGTTGGAGCGGAATGTATTTTCTCGCAATCAACTCAGTGCCGCCGCCTATGTCCAGAGCGAGTTGGGTTTGACCCTGTCGCCCCGGGACATCATCGACGACTATTTCCGCTTGCGGGAACAGTATCTGCAGCATCATGAGGGCGGCGTGATCCCGGGCGCGCTGAATTTCTTGCAGCGCATGGCCGAATTGCCTGTCCAGCTGATCTGCTACGGCGGCTTGCAAGAGCCGCAGATCCATCCCGATTACGCCCTGTGTCGGCCCTATTTTTCCCGCTATGTCTGCACCAACGACTTCCGTCCTGGCCTGCGGGAGATAGTGCGCGACCATGCGCATCTGCAGTTCGAGCAGGTGTTGTTCATCGATGATGTCAATACGGTGGCCGAAGAGGCGAAACGGCTGGGTTGCCCGTTTATCGGTGTGCCGGCGCGCAATGCCTGGGGCTGGCAATACCTGGATATGCAGCTGACCGGCGTTCGCTTTCTGGTCGACGGCGTCAAGGATATTGGCCTGCCGATGTTGCAGCAGCTGGATCGGGATGTGCGCAGCAGTTTTATCGAGGTAGCCCATGCCGCACTCTGAGATCCGTCTGCTGCTGTGTGATTTCGATGGCGTGATCAGCCCCGGCAGTACCGAAGCGCTGTGCGATGCCTGTTATCGGGTGATCCGCCAGTACCGACCGCTGCCGGAGCCTGTGTTCCGGCAGCTGTTCCGGACTCTGGTGCCGTTTCCGTTGCAGCACTCCCTGCATTTCCTGCTGGAGTCTATGGGGCTGGGCTCTCACCGTGGCGAGCTGTTGCATGCTCTGTTGGGCGTGGGGCATGGGCCTCTGGTCCATCAGGCGCTGTTGCGGCATTGCCAGCAGCAGGGGATTGATTTTCGGGTGCTCTCTTCCTCCTATGGTGAGGATCCCAAGTTCGCCGCCCTGCGCGCCGAACTCGGCAACGAGCGGCTATTGGCCGATGGGCGCTTCTCCAAGGTCAATCCTCTGGACTTTGCCGCTCTGCTGAGTCGACTGGATGTCGCGGCGGATGAGGTGCTGTATCTGGATGATTGCCCATTGGCACTGCTGACGGCGCAGCAGCTGGGGATCCGCGCCCTGCATGTGCGCAACGCCATTTTTGACCAAGTGCAGTACCAGGCGGTGCAGGGGTTTGTGCCGTACAGCGTGGGCTCACTGGATGAGGTGGTGACTCTGTTGACGCAGTGGGCCCGACAGCCCGAGTGCAGTTAAGCCGCTGACGCCAGGGGCTATGTCCCGAACGTCATGCTGGTTGAGGCGAGGTTCAGTGGCTGGGGGTTATGCTATGGGTTGCATCATCTGATTCGACTGACCCATAAGGAGGTCTCATGAATACTCGGTTGTGGATCTTGCTCGCGGCCTTGAGCATCGGGCTGCTGACCGCTTGTCAGCCCGCGGCAACACCCGAGGCGATCCCGCCTCTGGATGCCAGCCCCAGCCATAGCGCCGCTGACCCAGCTGCGGCAGAGCCAGCAGCGGTTGCCTCGGCGGCGGTTGCGCCTGCGGAGCAGGCCACGCTGGAAGGCACGGTCTGGTATCGTCAGCGCAGCGCCCTGCCAGAGGATGCCGTGGTCGAGGTCCGCTTGCTCGATGTCTCGCTGGCGGATGCTCCGGCCACCGTGCTAGCACGGACGCAGATAGTGCCGACCACGCAAGTTCCCATCGCCTTTACCCTGCACTACGATGCGGCGCAGATCCAGCCCGCCCATAGCTATGCCCTGCAGGCCAAAATTCTGCTTGGCGACACCTTGCTGTTTATCAGTACCGAACGCTATGAGGTGCTGACCCGGAATGCCCCCAGCTCCGGGGTACAGGTGCGGGTCGATCCGGTCTGATATTGCGCAGATGCTGCGCTTGATCCATGCTGCCAGGGCAACGCATCGCGTTGCCCTGTTTTTTTGCGGATAGGTATGGGAGCGAGGATGTTGAGTGTGGCTCAGACGCGCGGACTCCTCGTCATCAGTGGCCTGTTCTGGATGGGATCGATTCATCTTGCTCGAGGGAATACGGATGTCGGCACTCACGCTGGTGATTGGCAATAAAAATTACTCCTCCTGGTCGCTGCGGGGTTGGCTGGTCGCCAGCCACAGCGGCTTGGCATTCAATGAACAGCAGTTGGCCTTGCAGGCGGCGGACTTCAAACAACAGGTCGCGCGTTTCTCTCCGGCCGGGCGGGTTCCTGTGCTGCTGGTGGGTGAAACTGCGATCTGGGATTCACTGGCCATCGCCGAATATCTGGCCGAGCTGGAGCCTGGGCTGTGGCCCACCTCGCTGCTGGATCGGGCCCGGGCGCGCGCCATCAGTGCCGAGATGCACGCCGGATTTCAGGCGCTGCGTCAGCAGATGCCGATGAATGTGCGTGCGGTGGGACGTACCGTGCCTTCCACTCCGGCGCTGGAGGCCGATATCGCCCGCATCGTGGACATCTGGGAGAGTTGCCGTCGTGAACATCTCCGGCAGGGCCCCTGGTTGTTTGGACGCTGGAGTATTGCCGATGCCATGTATGCGCCGGTTGCGGCACGTTTTCGCACCTATGGCGTGTCGCTGCCGGTGCTGGCGGCCGAGTATCTGGTGACGGCCTTGTCCGATCCTGCGTTGCTGGATTGGGCCGTTGCCGCCCAGGAGGAGCCAACCCTGCCGAGTAGCGAGGTGGGCCTGCCGAACTAGTGCGGCGCCGGAAATGACGAGGGGGCCTGGGCTCAAATGCTTGTCAGTTAAGAGGTTCAGGAGAGACAACCTCTCTCGCCAACTCGCCGTAAACCCTTCCCTGGGGGCTCGATGGCGGCATCCCTGCCGCCAACGGTTGGCTCAAAAGGCTATCTCTCCTTCGCTAGCTGACTGGCATTGGGGCCCAGGCCTCTTCGTTTTTTTCTGAACTTTTTCTAGCCTCTGGCTACTCCCATCTCGATTCTATCTTACTGATCAGGTTGCTGATTAGGGCAGGGTCAGCCAGTTGCTGCCATCGAAACGCAATTCGCTATGGCTGTTGCTGGCTGGCGGATCGACCGGTTTGGCGGCGGCCAGCGTGGTGGGGTAGCTGACACCATCAAAGGCGAGGGTCGCCCATTGCTGGAAGCCGGACTGGACGACCAGATCGTGCCAGCCCTGGCTGCGCTCGGGGGCGATCAGCAGTGGGCTCTGGATCCCCTCCAGCCGACTCAGGAAGCGATAGCCATCCAGTGAGCCTTGAAAAAGCAGCCAGACACAGCCCGTCTTGTCGCACCAGTTCATCTGCAGGATGGCATCCGGATAGCCATCTTCGTTCAGATCCTGCGTCAGCGCCCGGTATTGCACGCCGGTAGCACTGCTCTGATTGATGCGGAAGTAATCCTGCAGCGCGAGCTGGATAGCGCTATCCGGCTGCGACATGGGTTGCAGCACCACGGGCGTGAATGCCGCTTGAGTCGGGGTCGGGAGATCGCCATGGGCACTGGTTTGGGCCTGCGGCGGCAGGGGCAGCGCCGGAGTCCCGGGTTGCAGTACCAGCGGCTCGTCGAAGTAGGCTTTGCCGCCATTGAGCAACCGGTAGTCGGCGCTCAGGCTCTCGCCTTGACGTTGCAAAGGGATGCTTTCGCTGGCGGCACGGCCATTACGCGCGTTGAACAACAAGATGATGCCCTGCTCCGTGTATTCCCAAGCGCCCTGATAGGTAATTTGCGGGCCGCTATCCCGGTAGTAATTCAGCTCGGCCAGATGCTCGGGGCTCAACGTCAGGCCGACCTGGGCCTTCATGCTGCTGGCGAGTCCATACCAGTCGGGCGCGGGCAAGACCGCCGCCAGTGGGCGCCCCCGTTCGCCGCAGCCTTCCAACCGGTTCTCCCCTTGCACGAGCGTGACCTTGTAGCCCCAGATTTGGTTGATGTCCGGTTGTTGGCACAGGGTCGGCACATAGCTGAGGCTGGCCGCTTCACCCTCTAGCGTGCTCAATTGCAGGATCAGCTCCCCGGACTCCTGCACTTGGCTGCCGGTAAAGCGATAACTACTGCTGCCCGCCGGTGAGCTGAATAATCCGGAGCTGCCCTGCAGCGTCAGGGTCCAGGCCGGTTGCTGACCGACCGCATGGAAGGCAAAGTCGGTATCTCGTTGGCAGCCTTGGGTGTCGGGGCTCAAGTGGTCGACGCGCTGCAGGGTCAGTTCAATCGCTCCCCCGCGCTGGGTGCTCAATGCCAGTGTGCCTTCGAGTTCGGCATAAAGCTCGGTCGGATTGCCCATCTGCTGCCAGCGTTGCCAAAAGGCCGGGTCGGCGTTGAAGCGCCACTGTTGTTTGCTGCTGCAGGGGGTGAAGGCAGCCTCGCCGTTACTCAGACGACTCAGCTGGCCGCGAAAAAGGGCGGCGGTCGGCAGCGGTGGTGCCGTGGTGAGGTCCGCGTTTGCTGGCGCGGGTGGGGCGCTTTGGCTGCAAGCTGTGAGGAGCAGGGAACCAGTTAGCATCAAAAACAGGATAAAGAGACGCGCAGTCATGACATGTCCTTGCTGTGAGTCGATTCAGACCTCGGGAGGAGGTACTCCAGTCAGGATAGTCTGCCTGATGCCTAAGAAAACGCCACCCCGATGGATGGCGTTGGTGACGATGGCGCAGCGCTCGGAATCAGGAGAAAAGCTGGGTCAGGTATTCGGCGACGCCATCTTCATCGTTGGTCAGCGCTTGTGGATGGCTGGGCAGCGCATCCTTGAGCCGCGAGTGAGCATTGCCCATCACCACGCCCCGACCGGCCATGGAGAGCATCTCGAAGTCGTTCATGCCATCCCCAAAAGCGATGGCATCCTGCAGCCGGTAACCGTTGAGCTCCAGCACGGCCTTGACCGCATTGCCCTTATTGACGCCTTTTTGCATGGCCTCCAGGCAGGTCGGCGTTGAAAACGCGATGCTGAGGCGATCCCCAAAGCAGGTCAGCAGGCGGTTTTCCAGCTCGATCAGATCCGGATGCTCCCCGGTGTAGAAAATCTTGTTAATCCCCTGTTTATCCAGGGTGACGGGATCCACCACCCGGTAGGTAAAACCCGATTCCTTGTGGTAGGCCAGCAATTCCGGGCTTTCGGCTTCGACCAGCCATTCATCGCCCTGATACAGGTGCAGATCGATATCCGGCAGCCGTTCGATCTCCACCAACTCCTGCGCCAGTTGTGGCGGTATGGTCTGGTTGTAGATGCAGTTGTCCTGCTTGTCGTGGACCACGGCGCCATTGGCGGTGATGAGGAAAATATCCAGCCCCAGGGTGTCACGAATGCTCTGCACATCAATGTGATGACGACCGGTGGCGACGATGAAGCGAACGCCTCGTTCGGTCAGGCGATGCAGGGTGCGGCGGGTGTGAGGGGAAATCTGATGCTGGTTATTCAGCAGGGTGCCATCGAGATCGGAAACGACCACTTTAAACATACGGACCTCTGGGGAGCGGGATGGGCGACCAGTTTACCTAAACTGACCACCATCTGAAAACGCATTCTTCATTCGGAAGTTACGGGTTTTGTTTGAAGAAATCCAGGGCTGCATTCAGCGCCGGGATTCGGTATTCGTCACTCTCGTTGAACAATTCATGCCGGGCACCGGTGATGATCAGCGGCCGCTCACCGGCACATGGGTGGTTCGCAGTGCTCATCTGCTGGCAAAACAGCTCCTGCTGATCGTTGCGCACCACGGTATCGGCACCGGATTGCAGGATCAGCAGTGGCGTCTGGATATGGCTGCCGGCCACGACGGCCTGCTCGGCAAAATCCAGTGCCTGGTGGATCCAACTGGTGGTGGGGCCACCAAGTTGCACTTCGGGGTAGCTCTGGTAGACGGCACGGAATTGGCCATAGCGCGTGGCGTCATGAGTCAGCTCGTTGTCCACGAAGGGGCGAGCCTCGTAAGGACCCTGACTCGGCGCATAGGGCGATTCGATACCCAGCAACTGGGTGGTCCACTCCATCAGCCAGGTAATGAACCGCGCCAACCAGGTTGGCAGGGCGCCCAGCTCGATGCCGAACATCGGCGAGGCCAGTACGGCGGCCTTGAAATCTTGCGGGTATTGCTGCAGGTAGTGGGCGGCAATGGCGCCGCCCATGGAGTGGGACAGCAGATAGAGCTGGTTCGGTTGATCGGCCAGCACCACCTGATCGTGGAAGGTCTTGAGGTCGGTGACATAGTCGGCAAAGTGCTGCACATATCCCTTGTGCGGATCGCTGAGCATGCGCCCGGAGAAGCCTTGTCCTCGATGGTCGTAGAGATAGACGCTGTAACCCTGCTGGAACAGGTTGAAGGCCAGTTCCTGATACTTGATGTAGCTCTCGAGACGACCATTCACCAACAGTATGGCTCTGTGACTCGCCGGGTTGCGCAGCGCCACGTAACGGATCGGCACGCCATCGACGCCACTGAACTCACCGGGCTGGGCATGTTGCTGCCAGAATGCGGGTAGCGTCGAGGTGAAGAACGCGGGCAATTCGGCTGAAGTCAGCAGTCGATACGGGTTATCCATGGCCTGGGCACTACCGGTCAGTGAGAAGAGAAACAGCAAGCCCATCAGGGCGCGAACTAGCATGCAATATGTCTCGAGAGGGACAGAGAGAGGTTGTCGAGTATAAAAGAAAATTGCGAGCCAGATCAGAATTCTTGTCCTGTCGGCGGCATTTTTCCTGGCTGAAATCAGTTTAGCCAAATGAAACCGTTCTCACCAGCCACAGGGGTCACGATTCAGGATTCCTCCTGATCGAATTCCTCCTGCTCCCGTTGCTCCAGTGCTTGCCAACCGCGCTTACTCAGTTGCATTCGCTGCCACCAACTTTCGTCGGCGATGACCTCGCCCTCGTCACTGATGGCGGGGTAGGGCAGCTGTTTTTGCCGACAGACGCGAGCCAGCAAGGGAAAGCCGCGTTCGAACAGCAGGCGATCCTGTTCGCTGCGCGGCAGGCGGCACTCCTGCTGATAGAGGCCGGCATTTTGTCGCTGACGCTGGGCCTCGTAGAGGATGAGGGCACTGGCCACCGAGACGTTCAACGACTGGGCCATGCCCACCATGGGGATGATGATGTCCTGATCGGCCAACGCCAGTGCTTGCGCGCTGATGCCGCGCTTCTCGGCGCCAAACAGGATGGCGGTCGGGCGCGTGTAGTCGATGGCGCGAAAATCGACCGCCCGGTCTGATAAGTGAGTGGCCAGCACCTGCATGCCTTGGTCGCGCAGGGTGGTGACGGCCTCGGCGATAGTCTCGTGGCGGTTCACCTTGACCCAGTAATGGCTGCCCTTGGCGGCATGGTTGTTCATGCGCATGCTCTCGGGCCAGACCGCATGCACATCGTGGATACCGACCGCATCGCAGGTGCGGATCATGGCCGCCAGGTTATGGGGTTTATGCACCTCTTCCAGACAGACGGTCAGGTCGGGCTGGCGCATGGCCAGCATGCGGCGAATACGCGCGAAACGTTCAGGATTCATGAGATTCTCGTGTTGGCCTACTGGCGGCTACGGCTGACTCGCAGCACATCCGGCATCACCCGGATCTTGCGCATCACATCCGCCAGATGGATCCGGCTCTTGGTGGTGATCAGCAGGTTGACCTGGTAGACCCGGGCATCCTTCTCTTCGGTGCTGATGCCCTGAATATTGGCGCCGGTCGCGGCTATGGTATTGGCCAACTGGGCCAACACGCCCTGATGGTTGATGACCTCGATCTGGATACCGGTACGGAACTCATGATCCCCCGTGACTTCCGGATCCCATTGTACCGGCAAGTACTTATCTGGCTCTTTGCTGTAACCGCGAATGTTGCGGCAACTCTCCAGATGGATCACCAGCCCCTTGCCGGGGCTGATATGGGCGATGATCGGGTCTCCCGGGATCGGGCGACAACAGTTGGCGAAGGTGACCAGCATGCCATCGGCGCCCTTGATCGGTAGCTTGCGCACATGCTGCGGCAGTGTGTGTTCCAGATTCAGCTCTTCCACATTGCCCAGCAGGCGGCGGGCGATCACCACGCTCATGGCGTTACCCAGGCCTATGTCGGCCAGCAAGCCGTCCAGGGTTTCGTGTTTGGTATCCAGCAACACCTTCTTGATGTTGTCCGGCGCTATCTCCTCCAGCCGCTTGCCGCCTAAGGCGTGGCCGAGCAGACGGCGGCCGAGCACAATCGATTCCTCGCTGCGCAGATTTTTCAGGAACTGGCGGATCTTGGTCCGCGCCCGGGAGGTGACCACGAAGTTCAGCCAGGCGGCGTTGGGGCGCGCACTCGGCGCCGTGATGATCTCGATAGTTTGGCCAGAGTTGAGCTGGCGGCTCAGCGGATAGGGTTGACGATCCACCCGGGCGCCGACACAGGCGTGACCGATATCGGTATGCACGGCATAGGCAAAATCCACCGGCGTGGCGCCAGCGGGCAATTCGAGAATGCGCCCCTCGGGGGTAAAGACGTAAATCTCGTCGGGAAACAGGTCGGTCTTGACGCTTTCGATAAACTCGAACGAGCTGCCCGCGCTCTGTTGGAGCTCGAGCAGACTCTTCATCCAGCGCTGGGCGCGTCGTTGCGCCGTGGTGCCTGTGGTGTCGCCATCCTGTTTGTAGGCCCAGTGCGCCGCCACACCCTTGTCGGCCATCTGATCCATATATTCGGTGCGGATCTGCACTTCGACGGGCACGCCGTGGGGGCCGACCAGCGAGGTGTGCAACGACTGGTAGCCGTTGGTTTTGGGAATGGCGATGTAATCCTTGAAGCGGCCGGGACGGGGCTTGTACAGGCTGTGCATCTGCCCTAGCACCCGGTAGCAGGTGTCGATGTCCCGGACTATGACCCGGAAGGCATAGATATCCATCACCTCGTGGAACTGCACCTCTTTTTTCACCATCTTGGTATAGATGGAGTAGAGATGCTTTTCCCGGCCCTTGATCTCGGCGCCGATCTGCACCTCTTCCAGTCGGCCGCCGATTTCCGCCTTGATGGAGTCGATGATCTCCTTGCGATTGCCACGGGCGCGTTTGACCGACTCGCGCAGCACTCGGGAGCGCATGGGGTAGAGGGCTTCGAAGCCCAGCTCCTCCAGCTCGGTCTTGATGCTATGAATACCCAGACGGTTGGCGATCGGGGCGAAGATTTCCAGGGTTTCCCGGGCGATACGGCGGCGCTTGTCCGGGCGCAGTGAGCCCAGAGTGCGCATGTTGTGGGTGCGGTCGGCCAGCTTGATCAGGATGACGCGGATATCCTGCACCATGGCCATCACCATCTTGCGGAAGTTCTCGGCCTGGGCTTCCTTGTGATCGCGGAATTTCAGCTTGTCGAGCTTGGAGACGCCGGAAACTAACTCGGCAACGGCGGAGCCATACATCTCCGCCAGCTGATCCTTGGTGACCGGCGTGTCTTCAATGACATCATGCAGCAGGGCGGCCATCAGGGTTTCATGATCGAGGTGCATATCCGCCAGGATGCGGGCGACCGCCACCGGATGGGTGATGTAGGGTTCGCCACTGGAACGGGATTGCCCCTCGTGGGCATCTCGAGCCGTCAGATAGGCGTGTTGTACCAGTGCGACCTGCTCCGCAGGCAGATAGGTACTAATCAGATCTTTAAGACTTTGAAACAGATACAAGGCCTAACTCCGGCTCACTTCAACGACTGCGAGATACAGCAGATGCTCCCGATCGGGATGTGATCCTGAGTTTGCTGCCAAATGTAGTGATTGTAAATCGGGGCGAAGGGGAGACGGCACCTAAAGGTGCCGTTCTCGGGAGGGATCAGAGGCTTAGACCACGGCCTTCGGTCATGGCGGAGACAGCGGCCATCTCGGCGGCTTCCTGCTCTTGCAGATCCTGACGATCCTGGGCATCCATAAAGGCGGTAGAGATCAGCCCCTCTTCGATCTCGCGCAGCGCGATCACAGTCGGCTTGTCATTTTCTTCATCGACCAGGGGGTCACGGCCTTGAACGGCAATCTGACGCGCACGGCGAGCGGCGATCAATACCAGATCAAAGCGGTTGCCAACCTGTTTTACTGCATCTTCAACGGTAACGCGTGCCATGGGAACTCCAGATATAAAAAATGACGCGAAATTGTACTTGTTTTTAGCTTATCCCGCCAGTAGGCGATCCAGCAACTCGGCGTGCCGCAAGCGCTGGGCGGGCAGACGCGCCCGTTCGGCCTGGATGATACTGGCCAGCTGTTGCAGCGAGGTCGCGAAGTCATCATTGACGATCAGATAATCATATTCGGCATAGTGACTCATTTCGGCCACCGCTTCCGCCATCCGGCCGCGGATCACGTCGTCACTGTCCTGACCCCGGCCGCGCAATCGCTGTTCGAGGATCGGCAAGCTGGGCGGCAGTATGAAGATGGATCGAGCCTCGGGCAGTTGATCTCGCACCTGACGGGCACCCTGCCAATCGATATCGAGGAACACGTCGATCCCCTGCTCCAGGCAGCGCTCTATGGTTTCGCGGGAGGTGCCATAAAAGTTGCCAAACACCTGAGCCCATTCGAAGAAGGCCCCGCGGTCGATCTGGCGCTGGAATTCCGCGACCTCGACAAAGTGATAGTGCACACCATCGGCTTCACCTGGACGCATGGCGCGGGTGGTATGGGACACGGAGATCTGCATCCGCTGGTCGTCGTTGTGCTGGGCCAGCAAGGCCGAGAGCAGGCTGGATTTTCCTGCGCCGCTGGGCGAGGAGACGATATAGAGGGTGCCAAGATGCGCCATATCAGAACCTATGTCATAACGGACGCCGCCTACGGCAGGGCGCGGGCTGGCATCACGGTCGTGGAGTCAGGGATAAGGCGGCTAAGGATAACAGAGGTGGATGAATAAAAAAAAGTCGGGCTCAAGGCCCGACGGAAAAACTGTAGCTTGCTGCGGAAGTGCCCTCCACGCAGCGACAGTTGTACCGGCTCGGACGTATGTCCGCCGATGGTTATTCCAGTGCTTGAGTTCGAGAAAAGCGAGTTCGCCGATCTTATTGTGTTAACTCATTGAAATTAAATTATAAAAATAGAAGTTGGCAACCTAAACGAAAGCTAAACGGGTCGACGATTGCGCCTGGATGTAGTGCCTCGTGTGAGGATGTGAGCCGCGGTTGGCTTGTCGATCGGTTCGGTATCCGGCGAGCGGTCACGGCTCTCCGGCTAATTCCCTACACCATGGAGGCGCTTTATCTGGGCCAGTTATTGGCGCGGCCGATCCGTCTTGGGGACCATGTAACTCAGGGTCAGGCGTCTGATATGGTGAACAGCGGAATGAGATCTGCGTCATGTTCTCTGCTGGGCGCGATTGCCGGGCTGTTTGTACGAATGATCAGCGCTCAGAGTGTTTATTCTAGATTCCACGCCATCTTGGCCTGCCTCTTGCTGTCGTGGTTCTGTACCTGCGAATGACCTGCTTGCCCCTGAACCGAGTAAGCCCGCGCCAGCAGGCCAACGGACGGTACTTGAATCCGTAGTTTTTACCTCAGTGTTGCCCCTCAGGGTTGGCCTTGATCGCCAGCCACGGACGGCCTTTGCCTGATTTTTGGAGAAACAGCATGCTTTATCGGATTAAAACGGTTGCGACCACATTGCTGATGGCGTCATTACTCAGCGCCTGTAACGACTCATCCAGTGACACCACGGAAACGGCCAAGCCGACCTTCGAACCGGTAGAAGGCACTATCAGCCAGCTGCATGCCGCGCTGGCAGCGGGGACTACCACCTGCGAGCAAGTGGTGCAGAGCTATATCGATCGGATCAACGCCTATGACGCGACGGGTCCGGCATTGCATAGCGTGATTGCGGTAAACGCCAAGGCGCTCGATTATGCGCGCACTCTGGATGCCAACTACGCCGCCAGTGGCGCCATGGCGCCGCTGCACTGCGTGACTGTGCTGCTCAAGGACAATTTTGATACCGCCGATATGCCGACGACCGCCGGTGGCCTGGCTCTGCAATTCAGCCAGCCGGATGATGATGCCTTTACGGTGGCTCGCCTGCGCTCTCAGGGCGCCGTGATCCTGGGCAAGGCGAATCTGGATGAATTTGCCTTTGGCTATCAGGGCAGTAGCTCGGTCGGCGGCCAGGTTAAGAATGCCTATGACCCGACCAAGGGACCGGGTGGCTCTTCTGCCGGGACTGGCGCGGCCATTGCAGCCAGCTTTGCCATGGTTGGGTTGGGCACCGATACCGGTGGCTCGATCCGCGTGCCTTCCTCCCTGGAAGGTCTGGTCGGCATCCGTCCCAGTCTGCGTCTCATCAGTCAGGACGGTATAGTTCCACTGGCCCACACCCAGGATACCGCAGGCCCCATGTGCCGGACTGTGGAGGATTGTGCTCGGGTGCTGGATGCCATGGTCGGTTATGACCCGGACGATGACAGCGGCCAGCGCAGCAGTTATGAACATAATGCCAGTCTGGTGAACTCCGCCTATGCCTATCAGCAAACCACGTCGGTTCCAGCTACTTATACCGCCGCCTTGCAGGCCGATGGTCTGAAGGGCGCGCGGATTGGTGTGGTGCGCGCCATGTTTGGTGATGCCAGCACGGAAGAGAACCAGCAGGTGCAGGCAGTGATCGATGCGGCGCTGGCCAAGATGAAAGCTGCCGGTGCCATCGTCGAGGATGTGGAAATCCCGAACCTCGCACTCATCATGAGCCGCTACAAGAGTGTGTCGCGCTACGAGTTCTGCAACAACCTGGACGAGTACCTGAGCTCCTGGTCGAATGCCGAGGATAACCACTACACCAGTTTTCAGGCACTGGCGGCCAGCCTGCAATACGAGACCCGCAACCAGAGTACCTTTACCTTCTATGGCAGCTATTGCGGTGATCAAAGCGCCAACGTCGATTATCAGCTGAACCTGATTGAACGCCCGATCGTGGTCCGTGCTGCCCTGCAGCAGACGCTGGAGAATCTGGATAGCAATGGCATTCCGCTGGGTGCACCCTACGATGCCATCCTCTACCCAAGCATCCTGGGTCTGGCTCCCGAGCTGGGACAATCTCCGACCGCTGGTACCAACAACCGTCTGAGCCCCTTCTCCGGCTTCCCGGCGCTGACCTTGCCCGCCGGAATGGCCAGCACCACGCCAGCATTGCCCGTGGGGATGGAGCTGATGGCCCGCGAGTTTGCCGAACCGACGCTGATCAAGCTGGCCTATGGTTATCAACAGGCCGTGCATCCCCGTCAGGCACCGCTCACCACACCGGCGCTGACCCACTAAGTTCTGGGATACACCAAACGACAGGGCTGAGTCTGACTCAGCCCTGTTTTTTTATGGCTGCGCTTCGGCGTCATGGCCCTTTCCCTGTGAGTCAAGACGCAAGGCCCGAGCCGTAGCGCGGTGAAATCGAGGCTTCTCTTCGGCAATCAATGTCTGTTGGTCCACTCTCAACCCATCTTTAACCGGGAAGAGGGTATATGCGAGCCAGGGCGACTAAACTCTAGATGCGTTGGAAGTGGCGATGGCGGTGTATGCTACTCAAGTGACGACACTATTACGGTGTCAGGGTTTATGGGTCGCTATACAGATACAGATACAGATTCAGGTCATGAAGGAGAAAGTATGTCCATACAAGGTTCGTTGAGAGCACAGTTACTGGCGTTGTTGGGCGGAAGTATTCTTCTCCTCGTCATCATCTCGCTGTTTTGTTTCCGCCTGCTGGCGCAAGGGGTCGAAGATTATCAATCCCTGGTCAACAGTACGTTGCAAGAGTCAGCCCTGGTCGATCGCGCCAATCTGGAGTTCAAGAGTCAGGTTCAGGAGTGGAAAAATGTCCTGCTGCGCGGCAAAGATCCGGAGGCGCTGACCAAGTACTGGACCCAGTTTGAGGAGCAGGAACGCGCGGTCAACCAGACGCTGGCACAACTGAGCCAGTTGGCCGGCCAGTGGCAGGATCAGGAGTTGGTTGCCCAGGTGCGAGCCTTGAGTGATGAGCACCAGAAACTCGGGCAGGCCTATCGTCAGGGCAAAGAGAAGTTTGTTGCCGCTCAGGGCGACCCGACCGTGGGTGACCAGGCGGTGAAGGGTATCGATCGGGCAACCAGCGAGCAGATGGCAGCGCTGGTCACACATCTGCATGAAGAGGGAAATAACCAGGCCCAAACCATTAGTGAGGAAACCCACAGCGAGGGTATTCTCGGCGTGGTATTCCTGATTGGGGCGTCATTGCTGGTGGGGCTGCTCAGCCTGTGGCTGGTGAATCGCCAATTGCTGGTGCCCATCAAGGCGCTCACCGATTTTATTATCCAACTCAGCCATGGCAAATTCGATCGACCCTTTGCGCTGCAACGGCAGGATGAACTGGGTGCTCTGGCCAAGGCTGCCAATACGCTGCGCGATTTCTTGGGATCAACTTTTTCCCAGCTCAAGTTGAGTGGCGAGCAGTTGGATAGTGCCAGCCATGAGCTCAAGGAGATCTCCGGGTTGATGACCAAGGGCACCCGCGAGCAGTTTTCCCGCACCGATATGGTAGCCACCGCGATGCACGAGATGTCGGCGACGGCGCAGAATGTCGCGGAGAATGCCGCCTCGGCCGCCCAGGCGGCGGATCAAGCGGACCATACGGCTCACGAAGGCGAGCAAGTAATGCAGGACACCATAGGCGGCATTGCCCAGATGGGTAAAGAAATTGACAACACGGCCGGCGTTATCAAACAACTGGATGAAGATAGCCGCCGCATCAGTACCGTGCTGGAGGTAATCCGTTCCATTGCCGAGCAGACCAACCTGCTGGCCTTGAATGCGGCGATTGAAGCGGCGCGGGCCGGTGAGCAGGGGCGTGGTTTTGCTGTGGTCGCGGACGAGGTTCGCACCCTGGCTAAACGCACGGCGGACTCTACGGCGGAGATCAACCAGATCATCGCCAAGGTACAGCGCGGCACCCAGGATGCGGTGCAGGCCATTGGCAGCAGTCAGCAACTCAGTAAACAGAGTATCGAACAGGTGACGGTGGCTGGTCGCAAGTTGCAGAGCATCACGAGCTCCATCAGCCAGATCCACGGCATGAACCAGCAGATCGCCACTGCCGCTGAGGAGCAGACCCTGGTGGTGGAAGATATCGCCCGCAACCTGGTGGATATCAAAACCATCGCCACCGAGAACGAAGAGAACGCCCACCGCACCCAGGGTGCCAGCGACCAGTTGCATCAAACCGCGGTCGACCTTAACCGCGCCATGCAAAAGCTGATGGCCTAAATCAAAACCGGGCCCCGCGGATAGCGGGGCCCGGTTTTTCCTAAACAGATGCAAAGGGTTTCCCCTAGCGCATCCAAGCAAGTGTTACTGCTGCATGTTACCTCTAATACTTGGCCCTCTATAGGGCAGGGCTGGATCGCATTTTGTTAAGCAAATTCGAATTGGCTGATCGTCTGCGTTCTGTGCAGTATTGTCATCGATTTCCTGCTCGAAGCATTGCAGTGCTGGTTGATCTGCTATGCGAAACAGATATTTGCCCTGCCGCTGGCTTGTTGGGCACAGGATCTGATTCGAGAAATGAGTCGTCACAACATGGCACCGCCATTTGCACTATCACGCCACCGGTTATGACTATCACGCCAGATGAATGAGCGGCCTCCGAGAACCAGCGATATGAAATTGAAACCCGCACCCGCCATCGACAAAAATAGCTGACTTTATCTGCCCCGCTGACCATATCCGCGATGGGGCGGAGCTGGCTTGCCTTATGGCAATCGGCATTCAGTGCTGGAAGCAGACCAGCTGGCCAGTGGCGGCTTGGCCTCGAAACAGGTGGCTGAGTTTTTCCGCGTCTTTTGTGACTCAGCCAGTTCGTTCCATGAATTTAGTCTGAAACATGAGCTCAAGGCTCAAGGCTCAAGGCTCAAGGCTCAAGGCCAGCAACCAGATAAAAAAACGTCACAAACCCTGCACTCATCGAGTTGGGGCACGCTTTGCTCTCGGGGCCCCAAGCCCATGATGTTTTTAGTTCCGGTTAGCAGCGTGGCGGCTGGGGGTAGATCAAAAAACCAACGATAAATAGCTAGTAGTATTGTTTTTCCGAGTATTTCCATTGCCAGCAGCCATGCTGCGGGCCCGAGGGCGTCAGTGCCTTACTGTGCCTCCGTCATCAACCAACAGGATAGAGCCCATGACCGAGAAAAAACGTGCATGGCAGGTTCCGCAAAACTGGGTTATTGCCTTGCTGCTGGGTATTGCGGGCTACTTCGCCATTCACTATCTCCACAAACCCAAAGTGAACCGCTTGCAGCAGGCTACGGCCTATTTTGATGCCCTTGAGGCGCAAGAGCGGGCCGAGCGTGAACATCAGGCCGCCCTGCAGGCCCAGCAACAGGCGACTGCAGAACGGCTTGCGGCAACCACGGCCAAAGCCGCCGCGCAACAGGCGCAACAAGCGGCCGCACAGGCCAGACAACAGGCGGAAGAGGCCAACCGCCAGGTCGCCCAGGCTCAACAGCAAGCGGATCAGGCCAAGGCCAGTGCCCAGGAGGCGCAACAACGCCAGCAACAGGCTTATGCCCAGAACGGCCGCCAGTGGATGTTGCAGAGTACCGAGAATTGCACTGAGGTGGATGGGGTTGATTATCCACGTTATTTTTGTAATGTCATTTGTGTGAATGGTAATGGGCAAACCCAAACTCGGAAGAGGGTGATGACCTGGTATCAGTCCGGGGTGGGGTGGATTGGATATAGAGGCGATGCTACGGGCTCCTACTCATCGCAAACAGCCTTTTACCAAGCGGTCTGTGCCGCATTATAACGATCAAGGATGAACACAAGATGAAGCGACTATTGTTTCCCCTCGCCATGTTGGCGCTCACCGCCTGTCAGCCAGAGCCGAATGTTGCCCTGCGCATCGACTGTGGCTCCTACAACGATCAAGGCGTCGCCATTCAGCTCAATGGGCAAGCCGTTGGTGAATGCCCGCTGGATATCATGACCCTGGCCGGACAAACCGAGGTCGAGATCCATAAACTCTTTTCCGATAGTGGCTTTATCCAGGAGCGGCAAACCTTGCAACTGGCCGAAAACGTCAACAAGCGGGTGATTTTTCAACCCAAGTTGCAATACCCGGAGCGCCACTATTATGAGCTGGCCACGACGGTGGCCGGTGCCGCCGAGTATCTCAAGCGTTTTCCCAGCGGCCAATATGCCACCCAGGTGACCGCAACGGCTCGGCAGCTGGAGGCGGCGAGCTATAACAAGGCCATCGATCTGGAGGGGATGACCGCCTACCTCAAGTTGTATCCGGCGGATTACCGCAGTGCAGAAGTCAAAGCCAAACGCGAAAAAATTCGCCTAATTTCCGGCCGTTGGTATGACAACCTCGATGGTACCATCACGGATCGAAAAACCGGGTTGACCTGGATGCGCTGCAGCATGGGCCAGCGATGGGATGGCCGCAGTTGTGGCGGCGAGGCTAAACGCTACACCTGGTCAGAGGCCAACTTAGCCGGGCAAGGCGTCGACTTTGCCGGCCACCAGGATTGGCGTCTGCCGACGGTTCGCGAACTGTTCACGCTGGTGGTGTGTAGCTCGGGGAAAATCGGTGAGTACACTACTGACCTGAAGGATGGCCATGCTGCACTCAAACATGGCTGTCTGGGGAACTACACTCGGCCGACGCTTGATACCCAAGCCTTTCCAAATACTCAAGACGCTTGGTTTTGGAGTTCGTCGGCCGTGGCGGGTAGTACCGATAGAGCCTGGGTCGTCTACTTCGTCAATGGCTACCCCATTTGGAACTATGAGGACGGCAGCTACCAGCTTCGGTTGGTGCGTAGCGGACAGTGACTTGGGCCGCGCCAGCGGCTTTGGTGGGGTGGTGCCATCGAGTGCGGTGGTTGGATGGCGGGCGGCGTTGGCATAATGTGACGCCGCCCCGTTATGTTTCACTCATAGCGCAAGGCGATTGGAGTTAACCGTGCCAGCGCTAGCTTGTATTGTTCGGCGGCTACGCGCCAAAAATAGATCGGTTTAAAACATCATCCGCCAAGACGTATGCCTTAATGCGCTCAGTATATTTGATGTACCGGGTATGCCTTCAGATACTCCACGCCATGGGTTGGCTGTTCATTATTTGCACACGATGGAATTTTAAGGCTCATATCACAGTCGAAATATTGGCCACCGGAAGAGAGATGTACCGACTTCATGAAAATTAATGGTGCCGAACTGGTATCTAAGGTCAACAGCCGGATATTAAAACGCTCAGATTTGCTGTCTGGGTCTTGATTCATGGTGATGGTATAATGCACGCCTTCTGTTGTGGCAAAGCTGTATTGCTGCACGTCCATCTCGTCGTCATTCATCAGTAACCCGATCAGAACACAACCTGCAACCAGCAATAATATAGAAAGTGCGAATAAGCGCGGATGGTTTTTTATTGTATTTATTATGCTTGCCATGGTAATGCCTCTTGTTGGCTACAAATGAAAACGGTGTTTCTGTTAATACATTGATGTTCAGTTAATTTATTCAGTATTTTCAAAAGCCTTACCGGCTGCTGTTGGTAATATAAAATCAGACTTTTTCATGAAGGTATAGCCTCATTCACGAAATGAGGCTATACCAGAAATGCCATTATTGGTAAGTTACATCAATTACTTCCGCTTCGACCTTGGGTGCTCCAACCATTTGCACTTCGGTTGTTCCTCCCATGATTCCGCGGTCTTTGTATGCTGTGCGGACGTTATTAAATATCACGTCATGTAGTTTACTATTATCCGTATTGTGTCTATACGGTATGTTAACTTCTTGAACATAGTCATCAGTTTGATATTCATCCACATTGCCTACCCAGCGACTGGCTCGGCGAAAGTGAACCGGGACCATCAATTTTACTTTAACTTTCACATTATAATCGCCATCGGTTAAAGCTATGGTTTCCTTATTGTTAATGGCTCGAATTTTTATTGAGAATGTATTTGATGCGATTTCTTTACCCTGCAGAAAGAACCCAGAACCTTCAGAATGTGATGTTGATGATTGATCCAAATTATCTGATGCTAAACTGAATGCTTTGGTCTTATTTTCTTTCATCAAAACGAGTGCCATATGTTCCAATTCAACTCGTTCTGCATGTGTTGTTGCCAGTTGGTTGGCTGCCTTGGCATCTTCCATCGATTCTGTAAGGTCAAAAGCCAATTTATACCCTTGGAAACTATTCAGAGTCCTGAGCCAGGAAATCACATCATCTCTTGATGCATATTGAGGGAGTTCATTCAAGATTGACATTACGCCGTCAATGTCATGCTCAGCAAACTTCTTATCCAATAAGTTTTTGACAAATTTTTTGTTATCCGGATATCCTGGATATCTATCTGTAAATATTTTTACTCTGAATGTGTTGCTTGTTTTTTCTACTTCGGTTGCTTCGGTTTGTATTTTTTGGAGTTGCTCCGCAACAACAGTTTTACCGATATCATCGACCAGTGATTGATTAATGACTAATGTTGTTTCTGATTTTGCAAATTTTTCTGTGTTTTCAAATGATGTATCACCGCCTAAAACTGACAAAGAATCCAAAGCAATAGGTATCGGTGACAAACCTACAGCAAGAGTACTAGAGATAATGTTGCCATCATATTCTCTCTCTTGGAATACGGAGAATGTAGAACTATCTAACGACTCACTGCATGGTGCATATTTATTCCGCCTGACGATGATGCAATCACGAAATAATGTTTTTTGAGATGCATTTTCATCGTGCATCTTATCTGCTTCATCTTTTAATTTATCTTGCGCGACGTTAATAACGGTTATGTTCCTTATTTGATTATCTTTAACGTCAAATCCAAAATATCCTTCTGGACTCCTGATGTAGGATAAATACTCAATGGATTTATCGGTTTCCACTTTGTTGTCAATGGTTATATCTGGGCTGGATGAACAACCGGATAGATAAGTGCATGCGCAAATGATAGCTGTGCTTATTATTTTTTTGTGAATAGCAACGTTAGTCTGGTATAGCATTGTGCCTCCTATGGTTATATTATTTTGAACAATTGTGGTTGATGGCTTCCGCTAAACTCGAATAGCTTCCACCCCCACTGAAGTAAACGCCTGTCTCAGAACTGCCGATGACATTTATTATCTTTGAGTATGTGAATCCGCAGTCAATCATGTATTCATGTGAGCCAAGTGGAGTTATCCTTGTTTCAAGTACCTCAGCAGGGCGTTTCTGTACTGTGTATTTTTCATCATCATGGTTTCTAAACTGATCTATACTGCTTTGAGCAAGCGAGGCAGCCTTCTTCTCATCACCGGAAATAATTATTTTTCCAGTTGATTCCGATCTGCTCTTTTCAACTACCTTGTCAAAATCCATCGATGCGGATAATGAACCATAAGTAAATAGAAAAACACCGATGAACAGTTTTGTTGTTTTGTGCATATTGAAACATTCTCCTTCATAAACACGATTGCATTTATTTTCTTTGTTCTCGATTTTTCACATGCCGTAAAAATATAAAAACCGGTAACAGCAGAATAATAAAGGCTATCTTGGCATCTTCGATATTCTTGTCATGGATCTGGCGCGCCCCCTCCTCATAGCTCATCTTGCTGATGCCATTTATTTCGATGGCATAGATATCGAAGCGGTGAACTGCGAATAACCCGGCGCGGGGTTCGCCGATTAGTGTGATGTGATCGCCATGGTTGGCCTGTTCCAGTTGCTGGTGGCAATCGGAGCGAAATTCGAGGATGCCTGTGCCCTGTTGCAGTTGAAAATGGTTGGTAGGGGAGCCCCGGCCTTCAGGGAGATCGCAGTAAATCGAGTAATCGACCAGGGTGCCGCTATAACGGCTGGGGGAATTCAGCCCCAATAACTCCTTGCCATACGGCAATAGGATATTGAACAGGAGCAGCAACAGCACGCCGCGCATCACCATGATTCGGATATCCAATGGCGTTAATTGCATATTATGGCTCTCCTGGGGTGGCTGGCGGGGAGGGTATCCGAGGGTTGGGCGAATTATTCGGCTGAGTTGGGGTGATGCGGAAACTATATAAGTTGTTCTTGGCGCGGCTTATTTTTAATAGCGAGCTTGGCAAGGAGACGGCAGTTGTTTCATGGGGCAATAACTCCGCCAGATCGACTTTCTGCAGGGGTAAGACGTCATCCACATAATAAATGGCTAAGGCCAGACGCAGGTACTTCGCCATATCGTCCGCCGTCAGGGTGCCGCTGACACATAATCCGGCGGCATCCGGGCAGTGGTCGAGGGTGACGCCGGCTGCATCGGTCTCGCCATGGATTCGGGTCTGACGACTCAGATTGAAAATTCGGTTATCCAGCAACAGATTGAACTGGCCCCGATCCAGATGCTGCAGCTCGGCGGCAAACTGCCCACTGGCATCTTTATCCAGCAGCGGCTCGCTCTGCAGCTTGCGCTCGGCTTCCCGATCACCCAACTGGGCGGCGAAGGCCAGGTGGTAACGGGCTTGAGGCTCGTCGTGTCGGATTTGCTGCTGGTAGATCCCGAGGTTGTAGTTGGTATCCGGATCGTAGGGGAAGGCGGCGAACGAGCGCTGCCAATAGGCAGCCCCTTGCGTTCGGTCCTGCGCCACGCCCAGACCGTTGTAATAGAGGGTGCCCAGATTGAGCAGCAGCAGTGGCGTCGCCCGATCGGGTAAACACGCCTCATAGATGGCTCTGGCGCCCGCGTAATCCTGCTGATGCTCCCGCAAGACGCCCAGGTAGTTGCAGGCGATATCGGAGCCTTGCGCCATGGCGTTTCGGTAGTGCCGTTCGGCTTGATCCCACTGCTGTTGTTTCTCGGCCAGTAGCCCGAGGCGGATAGAGGCATCGCGCTGCGAGACCGCTGTGAGTGGGGGTTTGGTGTCGAGGGCGTTCTGTAACAGCAGGCGCGCGCTGTCCAGTTGGGTGTCGCCGTTGAGCAGTGTGGTGCCCAGCAACAGAGAACGCTGGGCCTGCCATCTGGGATCGGCGTGGTGAGCGGCAAAGCGCTGGCGATCATAGGGCTGGGCGTGCTGCTGAAAGTACTCCACCGCTGCCTGATAGGCTTCGGGAGTGAGCGGCATCTTGGCCCAGGCTGGGCTGCAGAGCGCCAGAACCCCGAGCAGAACCCTGAGCAGCAGCTCGAACCTTAACCCAGTGCCGAACGAGCGGCGTTGGTGGAATGGGATCACGCCGCACTCCGGCGGTACAGCAGATAACCAAGCAGCGGGGCCAGGATGCTGCCGATGACAAAGGGCCAGAAACTAGCGCTCTCCTCCTGGATCAGCTGCAGACCGGCGAGACCAAACAGAGCGGCCAGCGGCACGCGAGCCGCATCCAACAGGCGGATAGCCGCGGGGCTGTGCCAGAGTTGGATGGCCTTGATGGGGGCATAGCTCAGCAACCCCAGCAGCAGAGCCACCGCGCAACTGTGCTGCAGCAGGTCGAGTGAGTGACCACTCCAGCGCTGGATGGCGGTGGCAATCAGCAGGGCGCTGAGCCAGAGCGCCAATGCCAGCCCAAGGAAGCGCTCACTCCATGCCAGGGCCCGGGCGGCTCGGTGGCCTCGGGGATTGGCTGAGGGGCTGACCTTGGGCTCTGGAGCGCACCCGTCGGCTTCGGAGTCTAACGACGGGGCGGGAGCATGGTCGGCTGTTATCTGTGCAGCATTCTGGTCCGGGGCTGCGCTGGCATCGTGAACCGCCTCAGTTTGTTTGGCGCGCCAGACGCAGTAGCCATGCAACAGCAGCAAGCCCAGCAGCGTCATCCCGCCACCGCCCACAACGCTGCTCATCGCTGGCACCGGCTCCTCGAACAGCATAGATATTCCGCTACCGGCGAACAACAGACAGACCAGGGTGCGTGCCAGCTCAAAGGGGCTGAATTGGGCGTTGTTGCTCAAATCAGGGAACTATCCCGCAGTTTGGTGATCTGATCTCTTAGGTTCACCACCGGGAGCGCCAGATGG
>NZ_BAAGVN010000327.1:0-23810 GCF_054780855.1 Pseudaeromonas pectinilytica | reverse complement strand
CAACCAAGAGCCCAACAGTGCAAAATCCTGGTTATCGGGTGGGGTGAAAATAGTCAACAACACGTAAAGGGAACAGCGCCCAAAATACCGCTCATCAGAAATGAGCGGTCAATTAACATGCATTAACGATTATTTCGTAGCAGTTGGTCTTTTAAGTTAGGAGGCGTGCCAATAATGGTCAGGGTATCGGTTGCCGCATCGTAGCTGATCCGCTGCCCCAGCAGCTTTTGATCGAAGCTGATCGTCAAGCCGCCACCCGAACCAACGTACTTGGTCATAGCTCGTAACGCGCTCTGGCTGGGCGGAAAACTTTCGGGTAATCCGACCTCATGGGTCAAGAACGTATAAAAATCACCAGAATCTGCCTCAGGGATGATCTCGCCTATCCGCTTCGCTTCCAGGTCTTCACCGGACTTCAACTGCTCTTTGCAATAAGTGTGTAACTCTTTTTTTGCATCCAGAAGCTGCTCGGTCGGCACTTGATAAGTATCCGCATACGAGCTAATAGCCCGGATCAGGGTTTCATTCTGTATTTTCTGATCTACGCCCTCTTCTGCAGAAAGAAACTCCATGAAAAAATCGGATACTTTCCTCCCGGCTCTCCCTTTGATAAAAGAAAGGTAACGTTTATTTTCTGCCGCAATGCGTTGCTGAGTTAAATCAATTCGCGCCGCAAGACCCATGCGATTTAAATCAATATACTTGACTCGCTGAATATCAAATCCAGAGGTAAAGCTGACACTTTCCTCCGTTTCCAGGATCCCGATCATCAAATAATCATTACCCACATACTGGTAGTGCACAAAATAAATAAACCCATCACAATGTAAGGAATATTTATTAATGGCTGCCGTCAATATGTCGGTAGCATCACATGAAAAATCGATAAAACTCAATTCACCCTGAATATATTTTTGCAATAATTGTGCAAAGGTGATGTTTTCAGGTGGCAATTCATCCTGAAACGCAGCATACGCGCGGTTATTTTTTTGCTGAAATGTTTGGTGGAGCTCCAAAGCTAACTCAGCAACTTGCTCAGTGGCAGATAGTGGTCCGTGGCTTAATTCGGCAACAACGCCTACATCGGCCTCCTGACGCAAAATATGCAGAACCATGGATATGTTTTGTACACTCATAGCAATCATAGTGTTAGTCAACGATGTGCAGTATTATAAGCGCCTTTGCGAGAAAAGGACCGATCCGATGCCCATTACCTCAAAATACAGCAATGAACAGATAGAAAGTCTGGTAAATGAATTACTTAGCGTATTGCAGCGACATAAAGCACCCGTAGACCTGTCGTTGATTGCCATCGGCAATATGGCGACTCATGTCATCACGGAACGCCTTCCAGTGGCACAGCAGGCCAACATTGCAGACTCTTTTGCCTCCGCATTGATGCAATCCGTCAAGCTCCCTGATGCCAAGCACTGAAGTCGGATCACCGTCAACATGAATGAGCTCTTTACTAAGACACCTAATCCGCAATATGGCGAAAACGTTTCGCGGCTAATCAGCTGGGGCCATTGGTTCCTTTGTTTTAATATCCTATTGGCTATGCTGATCGCCCTACGTTTTATCCTTGCCATGCCGTGGCCAACGACAGGGCTAGGCCAGTTCTATCTCTTGGTGAGCTGGATTGGGCATTTCGCTTTTATCGGATTCATTTTTTTCCTGTTGACGATCTTTCCGCTGAGCTTTGTGTGTACTCATCAGCGACTACTCCGCAGCTTGTCTATCCTTATTGCTGCATCCGTACAAACATTGTTACTTATTGATACACAGGTGTATCAATTACTGAAGTTTCATCTTAATCCCTTCGTGTGGAGCCTATTGTTTGAGCCCTTCCAGTCCAAGAGCAATCTGAACTGGAATTTCTTGTTTATCGCTATTCCAACGATCGTGCTGCTGGAGATCATTTTTTCCAATCAAGCGTGGAAACGACAATTCAAACGTAGCAAGCCCTATCTGGGTAAGGGCATTGCAGCCTTGTTTCTGGGCTGTTTCTTGCTGACGCATTTGACCCATATCTGGGCCGATGCTCGCTTCTATACGCCGATCACGGCGCAAAAATCCAACTTTCCACTGTCGTACCCAATGACGGCGCGTTCATTTCTGGCGCGGCACGGTTGGTTAGATCTGCAAGAGTTCAAAGCACGGGAAAAAAGCGAGGTCGAGCAGCCCCATCGACGACTGCTTTACCCCCTAGCCCCCTTGCAGGTTCAGCCTCATGAACAAAAATTGAACCTATTGCTCATCGTGCTGAGTGGACTGCGTCAGGACATGTTGAACAATATCAACATGCCCAACCTGCAACGTTTTTCGCAGCAATATCAGCGCTTCGACAATCATGTGGCTGGAGATAATGAAACCGAAACCAGCCTGTTCAGCCTGTTTTATGGTCTGCCCGCCCAGTATGCCGATGATGTGATTGCCGATAAGCGACCACCGCTGCTGATTGATGAATTGCAGCGCCAAGAATATCGAATCAAGGCTTTTACCACCGATGGTTTGAATCAGCCTATTTATCAACATGCGATTTTTAGCGGTATCCGGCATAAGCAACAGATCGGCGCGGGCCGCAATGATGAAGCCACTCTGAAGTCCTGGTTTGCCTGGCAACAAAAACAGCAGTCAGGTTCGCCCTGGTTTTCCTACATAGCCCTGAGTGGCCCTGGTAGCCTGACTTTACCCGCCGATTTTCAGGGGCCTTACCAACCTGAACTTAAGAAGCTCGATCCATTCGGCTCTATCCCTGCCGAGCAGCGGCCATTGCTGGTCAATCGCTACAAGAATGCAGTGTTTTATCTGGATCAACTCTTGGGCAACTATTTCGAGCAGCTGATGACCCACCAGGTGCTGGACAATACCCTGGTGATTATTACCAGTGATCATGGTTTTGAGCTCGGTGAAAGTGGTCCCGCTAGCTGGGGTGCCGGCGGCAATTACTCGAATGTACAAATGAAGGTTCCGTTGCTCATGGCCTGGCCCGGTCACGCTAACCAGCAGATCGATACCCTCACCAGCCACCAGGATCTGGTGCCCACACTGTTACCCGAATTGCTGGGCGTGACATCGTCGGAAGTGGACTATTCAACAGGCCACTCCCTGCTGCAACCCGCCAGCCGTGAGTGGGTCATCAGCGGGAACAATCGTCATTCCGTGATTTTTGGTCAACAGGAGATCACCCTGTTCGATCGCCAAGGTAATTTTGAAGTCCGCTCCGTCGACGGGTACAAGAATATCGATAACGGACGCCAGGATATGCCGGTTCTGCTGAAAGTGATGCGCGAGCTGAGCCGATTTAAGGGCAGCATGGATAACAACCCGACCGCACACTGAAGGTGACAATGCCCACGAAGCGGATGCTCGTGGGCGCTTGAAATACCGGATCACATCCCCCACATATGCAGTACATCAACAGCAGGGTCTTTCCATGATCATCCAGATTACGCCTGAAAATTTTCGCGCCGAATTAATCGAAGCCTCGATGACCAAGACGATTGCGGTCTATTTCTATGCCGATGCGCTTCCGGAATGTCAGCCAGTGACTCCGGAGCTGGAAGGAGTGATTGGTACCGCCAACCCGGTCCTGACCCTGGCTAAGGTCGATGTCAGTAATCCGCAATTGCAGAGTCTCGCCGTGCAGTTGGGATTACAAGCCTTACCCGCGTTGGTATTGTTCAAGGAAGGGCGTCCGGTGGATGCTATCCAAGGCAGCGAGCAGCTGGCGGGGGCTCGTCAGTTCCTGGCTGATTATCTGCCCAAAGAAGAGGATTTGCTGCTCGAGCAAGGACGTCACAGTCTGGCGCAGGCCGACATTCAAAACGCCTATAGCAGCGTCCAGACCGCCCATCAGCTAGCGCCCACTCGCACCGATATCACCCTGTTGCTGGTCGATTGCAGCCTGCAATTACAAAAGCTCACGCAAGCCAAAGAGCTGCTGGCCCTGATCCCAATGGTAGCGCAAGACTCCGAGTATCAACGTTTGGTTGCCGCGTTGGAATTGGCCACCCAGGCTGCCGACAGCCCGGAGATCCAGGCGCTGGAAGCTCGCCTGCAGCAGGAGCCAGATAACGGCTTGTTAAAGCAGGAGCTGGCCATTCAGTACAGTCAAGCTGGACGTAAAGAAGAGGCCCTGGAATTGCTGCTCAGCCTGCTGAAGCAGGATCTCGGGTTCGGCGACGCCAAAAAGATCTATCTGGATATTCTAGCCACCCTGCCCGGTGATGCGATTGCCAGTCGCTACCGTCGGCAGTTGTACACCCTGCTGTATTAATCCTGCTGTATTAATCCTGCTGTAATCATTCAGTTGCCTCATCAGGAGGCAACTTTTGACGCGCCAGCTTTGGTGGCGCGCTCCATCTTCTGACTGCTCCCCGGCCATGCATTGACCACCGCTTTGACCAGCGTGGCCAGGGGAATGGCAAAAAATACCCCCCAGAATCCCCACAAACCACCAAACACCAGCACGGCTATGATGATGGCGATCGGGTGTAGATTCATGGCTTCGGAAAACAACAAGGGAACCAGTAGATTGGCATCCAGCGCCTGAACCACCAGATATGCAATCAACAGATAGACGAATTCTGGACTCACACCCCACTGGAATAGGCCGACAATGACCACCGGGACGCTGATCATCACAGCTCCGACATAGGGGATCAACACGGACAATCCCACCCCGACGCCTAGCAGCAGCGCATAATCGATCCCCATGATGGAGAAAACCAGGTAGTTGGCCAAGCTCACAATCAGGATATGGATCACCTTACCGCGGATGTAATTGACAATCTGCTCATTCATTTCAATCCAGACTTGAGTCGCCAACGCTCGGTTGCTGGGCAAGAAGCGATAGACGCCCGCCAACAGGATGGCTTTGTCCTTGAGCATAAAAAACACCATCAGCGGTACCAGGATCAGGTACACCATCACCACGACGACATTGATAAGTGACGACACGGAAGCCGACACGATCAGCTCCCCGAGTTTGACAAAACGCGCCTGCACCGTATTGAGCAAGGTTTCAGCCAGAGATACATCCATCAAATCCGGATACGACTCGGGTAATCGCAACATATAGATTTTCAGATTGCCCAGCATGCTCGGAGCTTCACGGGCCAGATTGACCCCCTGGCGCACTATGCTCGGCAACAAGCCGGTCAGCAGCAGTAACATGACACCGATAAAGAGCAGTAGTACCAGGCTGACACTCAAGGTCCGGCTACAACCCAAGCGCATCAGTCGTTGCGTCGGCCAATCCAACAGATACGCCAGAACCAGAGCGACCAGGATGGGGCTAATTAAATCACCAAAAAAATAGATGGTGGCAAAGCCGGTTAGCAGTAACAAAAACAGCGTTACGGCGTTGGGATCAGAAAAACGTCGTTTGTACCAATTGAGGAGAATTTTAAACATGGACAACCCTATACCAAACAGACATCAACACGGCAGTTCAAAGCCCCATCATGAGGTAACACCAATCTTGGCGCCAGGCAGTACCGCGCTGGGCAAGCCGAGTCGGCAGGGCCGCTGGCGGCTATTATCCTCCCCCGCAGGTCATGAAACAACGCTTGTTCATTAGCCGGTTAGCGGAGTATTCTGCCCGAGCTTTTTCAGGGAGGTAACCGCGTGATGTTAAAGCGTGTTTTACAATCATTGACCTGCGCCTTGCTGGTCAGTCTGTCTACTCACTCGGCTCATGCCATCAATGAGAGCCAGCTACCGGATATCGGGACGGCCGGTGTCTCTGCACTCTCCATCGACCGGGAAATCCTCTACGGCAACGCCTTCATGCGGATTGCCCGCGCCCAGCTGCCAATCATTGATGACCCGGTTTTGAATGAATATCTGGACGATCTGGGACAACGTCTGGTCAGTCGTGCCAGTGACGTGCGTTTCCCCTTTACCTTTTTTCTGGTCAAAGACGATACCATCAATGCCGCCGCCTTTCTGGGTGGCAAGGTCAAGGTGCATTCTGGACTGTTTTTAAATGCCGCTACCGAGAGCGAGCTCGCCTCGGTACTCGCTCATGAAATAAGCCATGTCACCCAGCGACATATAGCCCGTTACATGGAAGCCCAGACCCGGCAAACGCCCGTCACTATCGCGGGTCTCGTCGGCTCGGTAGCATTGGCCATTTTGAATCCCACAGTCGGCATAGCCGCGTTGCAGACCACCATGGGGCTGCAAGTGCAATCAGCTATCAACTATACCCGGGATAATGAATACGAAGCCGACCGCATCGGCATGAAACTACTCTACGATGCCGGTTTCGAACCCATGGGTATGGCCACCTTCTTTCAAAAACTGGCGGCTAACTATCGCTATGCCACCAAGCCCCCGGAAATGTTGCTGACGCACCCGCTTCCCGAAACCCGGATCGCCGAAGCGCGTAGTCGGGCCGCCAACTTCCCCCGCCAATCCCCCCACAACGAGGCGGACTTCCTGTTTGCCAAGACTCGCATCCAGGTGCGTTTCAGCCAGGAAACCCCGGATGGCATGCTGAGCTACTTTGAGCACCAGATCAGCCGCACCGGAAAACAGAGTCATCTGTTATATGGCAAGGCTCTCGCGCTGTTAGCCCTGAACCGGACTCAGGATGCCGCGGTGATCATCAATGACCTAGCGCGGCGTTTTCCGGATGACTTATTTATTCTCGATACCCAGACTGACATCGATATGGCGAACCAACGTTATGCTCAGGCGATCCAACGGTTGGAGAGTCAACAGGCGCGGTTACCGGATAACGGCGTGGTGATCTTCAATCTGGCCAGTTGTTATATGCAGCAGAATCAATTGCCCAAAGCGGCCAAGTTGCTGGACTTGTATGTTCGCAATCATCCCGAGAGCGATTTAGGATGGCGTACCTTGGTCGATGTCTACCAGCAAGCAGGCGATGAAACCAACCTGCACCTGGCCTATGCCGAAAGCAAGGCGCTGTCCGGGGATTATATGCGGGCGATGGATGAACTCAATTTAGCCCGGGCAACCAGCAGCGACAAGCTGGCGCTAGCCCGCATTGATGCCCGGTTAGTTCAGCTCGAAGAAGCCAAGCGGCTGGATGAAAGTCTACGCCAATAAGCAAGGTTCCCCCTTGGACGTCAAGCAGGAGAAAGGCATGCATGTAACTATCTATCATAATCCCCGCTGCTCCAAGAGTCGGGAAACCTTGGCCCTGTTGGAAGCACGCGGATTGACGCCCGATGTAGTGCGCTATCTGGAGACGCCACCGAGTATCGAGGTATTAAAAACTCTCATTCGCCAGTTGGGCTTCGGCTCGGTGCGGCAGTTGATGCGCAGCAAAGATGAGCTCTACCAGACGTTGGGAATGGATAATCCACAGCTCGACGAAGAGGCCTTGTATCGCCTGCTGGCAGAACATCCCGCCCTGATGGAGCGTCCGATCGTGGTTCACGGTGAACAGGCCCGGCTCGGTCGTCCGCCAGAGCAGGTGCTGGAGATCCTGTGATGTGAGCGGGTCCCCCTGACTCAGCAAAAAGCCAGCAATCACTTGCTGGCTTTTTTGTCCGCAGTACAACCGATTCGACTAGAGACGCAGCGCATCTTTGACAAATGGGATCGTCAACTTGCGCTTGGCATCCAGCGAGGCGTTATCCAGCTCATTCAGCGTGGTCAGCAAGGTTCGCATATCCCGCGACAAGCGATTGAGCAAGAACCGTCCGACATCAACCGGTAACTTGAAGCCGCGCAATTCGGCCCGCAACTGCAGGGCGCTGAGTTTGCCCTCATCATCCAGCTCATGCAGCTGGTACGCTAGGCCCCAATCCAGTCGAGAAGCCAGATCGGCAAGCCCTAACCCGATTTTTCGCGGCGCTGTCGCCGCTGTGACGATGAGCGAGCCCTGATTATGCTCTTTCCAGCGATTGAAGAAATCAAACAGCGACTCCTCCCACTCCGGATGCCCGGCAATAGCATCCAGATTATCCAGGCATACCAGGGGCAGCTGCTCCATCTGATCCAGCACACCGGGATCAAACGCCGCATGCTGCTCCAGCGGAATATAAGCAACCGCATCGCCACTGGCGTTGACCTCGGCACAGGTAGCATGCAGCAGATGGGAACGACCCGAACCGTGGCTGCCCCAGACAAACAGCAGCGGAGCACCCTGGCCAATGGCCGCATTCTTCAAATTCGTGATGAGCTGGGCATTGTCCCCAGGATAGAAGCTGGCAAAGGTCTCATCATCCGGTAACTGGACAGCCAGGGAGAGTTGGGCAGGTTGACTCACGGAATATTCCCTATTCAAGAGGCGGACTCAGGGCTGACGCCACTGCATATGGAAGCGATTATTAACATCCGCGGGCACCAGTCGCTGTTGATCCTGAAACGCGGCAAAGAATCCGTTGGCATCCGTGTTCAGGCTGAGCGTAAAAATCACCGTATCTCCGGTCATACTGGAGACATTGCTTTGCGTGATCACGGCAAGCTGGCGCAACAAACCCTGCAATGCCAGCAAGTCATCCACACTCTTGACGTTATCCACCTGCAAGGTGGCAACGCCAGCGGCCGATACCGCAGCACTGGTTGCCAGAGCGGCGCCAGTCACCACCGCAGGGCTACTCGCCTGAGCACCGCTGACCGCCGGAGCCACGGCTGGCAGGGGTAATATCTTGCCATAACGCTCCGCCAGATAGTGGCTGATGGCACTCAGCGTCTGCGAGACAACTGCCTCAGCGGTCCCTTGGCTCTGACCGTTGATCAGCGCCTCACCCTTGCCCGTACCGGCATGCAGATGCCACTGCAACAGCCATTGTTCTCCTTGCTGACTCAACTGCCCACGGACGATCAGCAACTCATCGCCATAGCGCTGGCTGGCTTTCAGCAGCGGCGGCATCAGTCCCTGAGCCACCACATCGGGCGAGACCAGCGTCAGATCGTCCAGATCCAGCAACGGGAACAGCGCCGGGAGCATCCACCGCGCACCTTCACGGGAGAAAAGCTGCGGCCAGGTTGTGGTGCTATCCCCGGGTATCAAGGGCACCGGCAGCTGCGTATTCACCACCCAGAATAATAACGACGGCCGGGGCTGTTCCCAATAGGGCACCACACCGAGTGCCACCAGCTGCTTGACCCCTTCCGGATCAAAATCCACCCGCAACCCATCGGTTCCCTGCTCCACATTGCGTACAAGGCTGCCGACCTGATCCACACCCTGGGCAACGACAGGGCGGGTCACATCAATCGCACCGCCGGTGAGCCGCTGCAAAACGGTGACCAGCCCTTGGCGCTCGGCCGCCAGCACATTGCCGTTCGCCGGCACAGTGACTTGAAACAGTGCGGCAGAGGATCCGGGCGTAGCAGACCAAGCAGGCGCGATGCAAAACAACAGCAGACTCAGGAGTGTGGGCAGACGCAGCATAGAGAGGTGTCCTCGACCAGGGAGCGTCGATGATAGCCTTCGGCATTGAGCTATCGCAAGATGAAGCCCAAATCCATCGAATCTACAGCCTGAAATTGTTAGCGGCTGAAACAAAAAAACCGGCCGCAGCCGGTTTTTAATCCATGTACGTCTTACTTGGTACCGAAGATCTTATCTCCGGCATCACCCAAACCTGGAACTATATAGCCCTTTTCATTCAATTTCTGATCGATAGCGGCACAGTACAGCTCGACATCATCGTGGGCGGCTTGCAAGGCGGCCAGTCCTTCCGGTGCTGCCACCAGCACAATCACCTTGATCGACTTACAGCCTTTCTTCTTCAACAGATCGATGGTGGCAATCATCGAGCCGCCGGTTGCCAGCATGGGATCCACCACCAACGCCAGACGCTCTTCGATGTTACTGACGATCTTCTCGAAATAGGGAACCGGCTTCAGGGTCTCTTCATCGCGATAGATCCCAACCACACTCACCCGTGCGCTGGGGATATGCTCCAAGACACCGTCCATCATGCCCAGACCTGCCCGCAGGATCGGCACGACCGTGACTTTCTTACCCTTGATCTGATCCACAGCCACAGGACCATTCCAGCCTTCGATGGTCACTTTTTCGGTCTCGAAATCGGCGGTCGCCTCATAAGTCAGCAGACTCCCCACCTCCTTGGCCAGCTCACGAAAACGCTTGGTGCTGATATCAGCTTCACGCATCAGACCCAACTTGTGCTTAACCAACGGGTGTTTGACTTCTACTACTTTCATCATTTGCTCCTCGGGCGCCATCATAACCGCGGAATTTTATCATTCGGAAGAGCCGCTGTGGAGCAGTTTAATCGAACGATGGGCAAACGATTTCGTTTTGTCCTGGCGGCGTTGGTTGTTAGAATGTGCGCGTTTTTTCCACCCTGATACGACAAGGATCTCCCGTGACTGACAAGACTTCACTGAGCTACAAGGACGCTGGCGTTGACATCGATGCTGGTAATGCCCTGGTTGAGCGGATCAAAGGCGTATCCAAGCGCACTCGCCGTCCGGAAGTCATCGGTGGCCTCGGCGGCTTCGGTGCCCTGTGCCGTATTCCGGCCGGTTACCGCGAGCCGGTACTGGTTTCTGGCACCGATGGTGTCGGCACCAAGCTGCGTCTGGCCATTGATCTGAAAAAGCATGACACCGTTGGTATCGATTTGGTGGCCATGTGTGCCAACGATCTCATCGTTCAAGGTGCTGAACCCCTGTTCTTTCTCGATTACTACGCTACCGGCAAGCTGGACGTGGATACCGCTGCGGCTGTGGTCACCGGCATCGGTATCGGTTGCGAGATGTCCGGTTGCTCGCTGATCGGTGGTGAAACCGCCGAGATGCCCGGCATGTACGAGGGCGAAGACTATGACATCGCCGGTTTCTGCGTCGGCGTGGTTGAAGCCTCAGAAATCATTGATGGCACCAAGGTCAAGGCGGGTGATGCGCTGATCGCGCTGGCCTCCTCCGGCCCGCACTCCAACGGTTTCTCGCTGATCCGCAAGATCCTGGAAGTTTCCAAGGCGGATCTGCAACAAACCGTCGGCGACAAAAGCCTGGCTGATGCCCTGCTCGAACCGACCCGCATCTATGTCAAGCCGGTGCTCAAGTTGATCGAAGCCTGTGACATTCATGCGCTGTCCCATATTACAGGTGGTGGCTTCTGGGAAAATATCCCGCGCGTACTGCCCGACAACACCAAAGCCGTGATTGACGGTAGCAGCTGGCAGTGGCCTGCAGTGTTCTCCTGGCTGCAAGCCAACGGCAATGTTGAAACCTACGAAATGTACCGGACCTTCAACTGCGGCGTCGGCATGATCATTGCCTTGCCTGCCGAACAGGTTGCACCTGCGTTGGCTCTGCTGCAAGCCGAAGGCGAACAAGCCTGGCATATCGGCCACATCGCCGATGCGGCGGCGGGTGAAGAGCAGGTCGAGATCCGCTGATGCGCTTCGCGGTACTGGTTTCAGGCAACGGCAGTAATTTACAGGCTTTGATGGATGCCTGCGCTGCGGGTCGCATCCAGGGTGAATTGGTCGGGGTGCTGAGTAACCGCCCCGACGCATTTGCGCTGGAACGAGCCAAAGCAGCAGGGATTGCCACCCAGGTTCTGAGCAATCAGGCCTTTAGTGATCGTGACAGTTATGATGCCGCCTTGATTCAGGCGCTAGAAACCTGGCAACCGGATCTGCTGGTGATGGCTGGTTTCATGCGCATCCTGACTCCGGCATTCGTCCAACACTTTGCCGGACGCATGCTCAACATCCATCCCTCCTTGTTACCCAAGTATCAAGGGGTGAAGACTCATGCCCGAGCCATCGCCGCTGGCGACACGGTTCACGGCGCTACGGTGCACTTTGTGACCGAAGAGCTCGATGGCGGCCCCATTGTCTTGCAAGCGCGAGTTCCCATCTTTCCGGAAGATGACGAATCCTCACTCGCCGAGCGGGTGCTGAGTCAGGAACATCAACTCTATCCGCTGGTCGTGAACTGGTTCTGCCAGCAACGGCTGCGGATGCAGGATGGCCAAGCCTGGTTGGATGGACAACCGCTACCGGCGCTGGGATATGCCAGTGACGACGAAGATTTGGCGTTGAGCTGATGTCCACAATAGCGAAGAGGGGAGCCATGGCTCCCCTCTTCTTTTTTCTCTGGCGTTACAGCCTGCTTCAGCCCTGAGCCAGAGAGTCATTAACCTGGATCGAATCGGCTCTCCCCCACAGCATCCGCTCGCCGTAATAGAACAGGTTGCACTCGGCCGTCGCCATTTTTTGCCAACGCTCATCCTGAGTCAGCGGCAGCGTGGCTATGATGGTGACCACATCATTCGGCGTTGTTTCATGCTGGAAATCAATACTGACATCTTCATCCAGCAAGCGAGCTTGGCCAAACGGTGCTCGTCGAGTCAGCCAGTGCAGATTACTGGTGCAGTAAGTCATCACATAATCGCCATCGGTGAGCAACATATTGAAGACCCCGAGGGTTGCCAGCCGATCGCAACAACGGGCCACCAACGTGAAAACCGCCCGCATATCTTGCGGCGGCGTGGGAAAAGCCAGCTCCAGTTGGTTGAGTAACCAGCAAAAAGCCAGTTCACTGTCCGTCGACCCCACCGGCAGGAAGCGTCCTGTGGCCCATTCTTCGTAGCCACTGAGCTGGCCATTGTGAGCAAAGGTCCAGTAACGCCCCCATAACTCACGGGTGAAGGGATGGGTGTTTTCCAACGCCACACCGCCGCGATTAGCCTGGCGGATATGGCTGACCACGGCACAACTCTTGATGGGATACTCTTGCACCAGCTGAGCAATGCGCGATTGACAGCTGGGCATCGGATCCTTGAAGGTTCGGCAGCCCTTGCCCTCATAAAAAGTAATGCCCCAGCCATCACGATGAGGACCGGTCTTGCCCCCCCGCTGCATCAGGCCGGTAAAGCTGAAACAGATGTCGGTCGGGACATTGGCACTCATGCCCAGTAATTCGCACATAGTTACTCCCTGTCCTTAACCCCTCGCATCAGGATTGGCTGGCCATCTCTTTTTCGATCAACTGGATCAGCAGATGGATAATTTTGATATGCACCTCCTGGATCCGATCGGCATAGCCAAAATGCGGAACCCGGATCTCGACATCCGCCAACCCCGCCATTTTGCCGCCATCCTTACCGGTCAGGGCTATGGTTTTGATGCCCTTGCTCTTGGCCGCTTCAATGGCGCGCAAGATATTGCCAGAATTGCCGCTGGTGGAAATACCCAGCAGCACATCACCTTGCCGTCCCACCGCTTCCACATAGCGGGAGAACACAAACTCATAGCCAAAATCATTGGACACACAGGAGAGATGGCTGGGATCCGAGATAGCGATACCGGCATAACCGGGGCGATTTTCGCGATAACGCCCGGTCAACTCTTCAGCGAAATGCATCGCATCACAATGGGAGCCGCCATTACCACAAGACAACACCTTACCCTGCTGCCGGAAAGAGTCCGCGATCAGGCGAGCAGCCGACTCGATATTCAACAAATTCTGTGGTTCGTTGATGAAGTCTTGCAGTACCTTGGCCGCTTCATTCAACTCACTCCGGATCAACTCTTGATACATCTCTTTCCCCAGTCGATTGGCAATAGGTTTTTATTCTGACACAGGTTGGCAAAGACGTCAGCGCCAAGCGGGGTAGCGGGTGCGAATTGCCGGTGTTGTCACCTTGTTAATGGGAAAGAAATAATCGGCGTCTTTTTTTATTAAAATCTTTTAATATGACTAGAGTGCCATGTAGCCGTACGCTAACCAGGACTGTACCAATGGATGATGAAATCCTGATTATTGATGACGAAAAAGCCGAGTCCGTACACATCAAGCAGGGCTGGAAAGTACTGATCGTCGATGATGAGCCCGAGGTACACCGCATCACCAAGATGACCTTGGCTCAGTTTCTATTTGATAACAAACCGATTGAATTTCTCCATGCCTATACCGGCACCGAAGCCAAAGCCATCATGGCCAACGAACCCGATATCGCGCTGATCCTATTGGATGTGGTCATGGAGACCGACAGCGCCGGGCTTGATGTGGTGCGCTATGTCCGGACCGAGCTTCATAACCAGCAGGTGCGCATCGTCCTGCGCACCGGTCAACCCGGACAAGCCCCAGAAGATGATGTGGTCGCTAACTTTGATATCAATGATTACAAAGACAAGACAGAACTGACCTCGCAAAAGCTACGCACCCTGATCCGGGCCAGCCTGCGTTCGTATCGTGATATCTGTTCTCTGGAACATAACCGCAAGGGGCTGGAAAAGGTCATCGCAGCTTCCAAAGGCATTTTTGAAAAGCAGGCGCTCAAGCAATTTGCCGAGGGCACGCTGGATCAACTCAGCGCCCTGCTGGCGCTCGAAGAAACCAGTCTGTTTCAGCTGAAACAAAATGCTTACGAAATTCGGAATACGGACATGGAGCCGATCCTGAATGAAGAAGACCAGACCCATTACCGGAATTCGAGTGTGATCCAGCAGGCACTGGCGAATAAACAGAACGTATTCCGTGATAATGAGTTGGTTATCTACTGCAAAAATCCTCGGCACAGTCTGATTTTTCATATTGAAGGCACTCGCCCATTGAGTCAGATGGATACCTATCTGCTCAATTTGTTCACCGAAAACATCATCATCGCCTTGGAGAATATTCGCCTCAATGAATTGCTGGCCGACAATCAGCGCGAAATCATTTACCGGATCGGTGAAATTGTCGAGACGCGCTCCAAAGAATCCGGCCTACATGTCAAACGAGTAGCCTTGTATTGTGAGCTCTTTGCCCGCCTGCTGGGATTTCCCGAAGAGAAAACCGAACTGCTCAAACGCGCCTCACCACTGCACGATATCGGCAAGATCGGTATCCCGGATGCCATACTGCACAAGCCAGGCAAACTCGATGCCGACGAATGGGAAATCATGAAGACCCATGCCCAGATCGGTTACGACATGCTCAGTGGCTCCGATATCGAGTTGTTTCAAGTTGCTTCGCAGATCGCCCTCAATCACCACGAAAAGTGGGATGGCTCTGGCTACCCGCAGGGGCTGACCGGTCACACCATTCCGCTGGAAGGACGCATTACGGCATTAGTCGATGTGTTTGATGCACTAGGCTCCGATCGCTGCTACAAGCGCGCCTGGCCACTGGATAAAATCCTGGCCTTGATTCAGGAAGAGAAGGGGCGTCATTTTGATCCAGCGCTGGTCGAACTCATGCTGGCCAATCTCGATGATTTTCTGGCAATCCGGGATACCTATCGGGATGAATTCCAAGGGCACGAATAATCGGTCAGGTGGATCAAAAAAGGAACCAATCGGTTCCTTTTTTATTACCACCTCGCATCGGGATCCGCGGGGATAGAATCCGATGTTCTCACTCCCGCCACAAACAGCGGCCACCCTTTTTGTTGACCAGATCCAGCCGCCCCTCATGCAACACGAGCTCATCCGCCGAAGCCGCGATCACCCGCAGAGCTCCGGCGAGACGCTCCAGACGCTGAGGTTCGGTATTCTGCTCCTGCTGGGATGACGAAGCCTCGCCAGCGCTTAAGTCCAGGCGGGTTTGCCCGCCGGTCATCATCAGATAAACATCGGCCAGGATCTCGGCATCCAATAACGCGCCGTGCAGAGTCCGATGACTGTTATCGATGCCGTAGCGCGAGCAGAGGGCATCCAAGCTATTTCGCTTGCCGGGGAATAGCCGCCGCGCCATGACCAGCGTATCGGCAACACCACACATTTCTCGGGTTTTGAGCCCTAACCCCAGCTTGTCGAATTCATAGTCCATGAAGCCGACGTCGAAGGGGGCATTGTGGATCACCAACTCAGCGCCGCGGATAAATTCAATAAATTCATCGGCAATGGCACCGAACGGCGGTTTATCCATCAAAAATGCATCTGTGATGCCGTGAACCCGGATAGCCTCTTCGTCCACGATCCGGTCTGGTTTGATATAGACATGGAAGTGGCGTCCGGTCAGACGACGGTTGATCACTTCCACACAGCCGATTTCGATGATGCGATGGCCCAAGTAATGCGGACCACCACTGAGATTCATCCCCGTGGTTTCGGTATCCAGAATTACCTGGCGCATGGATTGGATTGGGTTCATAAGCCTTTTATGTCACACTGCGCAAAACCCCATGTTACCGCACTTTCCAATGTTAAAGCAGATCTCTCTCTTCACCGATGGCTCATGCCTCGGCAACCCCGGGCCGGGTGGTTACGGCGCTATTCTCGTCTATAAACAACACCAGAAGGAGCTATCCCAAGGCTACCGTTTGACCACCAATAACCGCATGGAGCTGATGGCCGCCATCGCGGGGTTACAGTCATTGCAAGAGCCCTGCATGGTGCGACTCACCACGGACAGTCAATACGTCAAGCAGGGCATTACCCAGTGGATCCAGAACTGGAAGCGGCGAGGCTGGCTAACCGCCAGCAAGGAGCCGGTGAAAAATGTCGATCTCTGGAAACTGCTCGACACCGAAGTCCAACGACATCAGGTGGATTGGCATTGGGTCAAAGGACATTCGGGGCATGATGAAAACGAGCGCTGTGATATCTTGGCCCGAGATGCCGCCATGAGTCACGATCTGCTGGAGGATACGGGTTATCAACCCTGAGGCAGGGTACAGTTTCGCCTCGCCGCAAAACTGACTAAATCCGTGCCATGCCTGGTACGATCAGCGGTTTCCGAGCCCAGCGCCGCTCGGGCTCGGGAGTCAGGGGAATGGTTCTTTTACGGGCCGCCAGCATGTAAACCGAAGCAAAGTAGCCACAATAATCGCGCCCTAGATTTTCGCGCCACCAATGGATCTTGCTACCGGACGAGAGACTGCTAAAACCGAAAGCCTCGTAATGTACCAGTTCAAATCCTAGCAACTCCAACCAATCGCGGATCCGCTCGGGTGAGAACATCCGGGCATGCCAAGGATGTTGGCGTCGCATGAACGGTAATAACCGGCCGAGGCCAACTAGGCTGTGAGGATTAAATCCACTCAGAATCAACCAGCCATCCGCCGTCAGCACGCGTTCCACCTCGCGCAACACCTGATGCGGGTCATTCGTGTAATCCAGCGTCTGAGCTAACAAACATGCATCAATCGCGGTGTCACGGATCGGTAAGTCTGCCACATCGGCCAAGACTCCCAAGCCAGCGCCCGCCAATCCCAGCGAAACCTGGTGCCGGATCGCCGAACCACTGCACGATAAATGGCTACTCAACGCACCAAGCTTGAGCAAATGATAGCCAAATAGGTGTGGACACCAGAGGTCTAACCGCTCCTGGATCTCGGCGGCCAGCCAATCGCCCATGGGGAGTTGATCCCAGGATTCGGGCGGAACGATCTGGCGTTGCGTCAATGCTGGCTTCACACTCACTCCTGCAGAAAATATTGCGCACGATGACAGTTCACCGTATCAATGAGCATCCGAACAAGCAAAAGGACCTATCAATGTTACAGATCGTCACTATCCCGGCTCGGCAGGATAACTATATCTGGTTACTCAAGAAAGGGCTGCACGCTGTGGTTGTCGATCCAGGACATGCCGACTCGGTGCTAGAGCGGCTGAACACCTTAGGTCTGACTCTGGATGCTATCTTGCTCACGCACCATCATCACGATCATATCGATGGTGTGCCACAGCTATTAGCCCACTATCCCGACGCGATCTGCTACGGCCCTGCGCTCGAACATCCGCTATTACCAACCCAGCAACCGTTACACAACGGCCAGCGCATTGTTCTGGATACGCTCGATATAAGCTTGGAAATCATGGCATTACCTGGCCACACCCGTGAGCACATCGCCTACTACGGCCATGGCGCCTTGTTCTGCGGTGATGTGTTGTTTGCCGGCGGATGTGGTCGTCTGCTCGACGGGACACCGGAGCAGATGTATGACTCATTGCAGCGGATTAAACAGTTGCCTCCAGAAACAAGGATCTATGCTGCTCATGAGTACACGCAAAGTAATCTGGCATTCTGCCAGCGTGTCGAGCCCGATAATGCTGCACTCACGGATCGCATCCAGTCAGTGAGTAAACTACGTCGTCAAGGCCTCCCCACCCTTCCTAGTGACCTGGCCACCGAACTAGCCACCAACGTATTTCTTCGGACGCAGATGACCAGCGTACGGCACTGGGCAGAACAAAATGCCTACTGCGAATGTAAAAGTGAGATCCATGTCTTTGCCATTCTGAGAGAAAAAAAGAATAATCTTTGACCAACTCGGTTCATAAATTGAGCACAAATCTTGCATTAGTTGATCTGGTTTTCGATCACACTTACCATCGGCGACTGACTGAGAGGATGAAAACTGGATGAACATGAAGCTACGACTGGCTGTAGTGGCCACTTTGTTGCTCACGGGCTGCCAGACATTACCGACCCGTAATGACGCAGTAACTGATGATCAGCGGACTGCCCAAACTGCGAGCCCAGCGCACTCAGCGCTCGATCGATCGGAAGAGCAACAACCACGGATCTCCATTTGGCGACACGCCAGTAATGAAATGAAGATGGAAATCCCCAACCGCGCCGAAGTCATCGGCTACCGCGACTGGTACCTCAAGCATCCCAAATACCTCAACACCGTTACCCAACGCGCCGCCCCCTACCTGTACCTGGTCGCTAAAGAAATTGAAAAGCGGGATATGCCCATGGAATTGGTGCTATTACCCGTGGTCGAGAGCGCATACAACCCGAATGCACGCTCGCCCAGTAATGCGGTCGGGCTATGGCAGTTCACTTCAGGAACAGGCCAACGTTATGGTTTGAAACAGGACTATTGGTACGATGGGCGCCGCGATATTCAAGCCTCCACCCATGCGGCGCTGGACTATCTGCAAAAATTGCACGATGACTTCAATGGTGACTGGTTCCACGCCATCGCCGCCTATAATGCCGGTGAAGGTCGGATCCAAAAAGCGGTCGACAAAAGTCGGCGCGCAGGCAAGAGCGGGGATTTTTGGTCACTGGATCTGCCACGCCAAACCACTGAATATGTACCGCGGTTGTTGGCACTGGCCGATATCATCAAAAATGCTGACAGCTATGGCGTGAAACTCCCCAGCCACCCGAATAAGCAGCAATGGCAACAGATTGATGCGGGTGGTCAGGTTTCGCTCTCAGTCGTCGCAGAGATGGCTGGCCTGTCCTTGCAGGAAGTCAAAGCACTCAATCCTGGCTATCTGCGTGGTTCGACCCCCAGCAGTGGTCCCCACCACCTGTTGGTACCGAAAAAAGATGCTCGGGAGCTGGAATTGGCACTGGCTGAATTGCCTTCCGGTCGTCGTCTGAAGCCTGGTGAGCAGTTCGTCCTGCCGGGTGAGGAGGAGCGCGTCCAATTAGCCTCGCAACGCCGGAGCAAAAGCAATGGTCAACGTGCGGCACAATTAACCAGCTATACCGTCAAATCAGGTGATAGTCTGTGGAGTATCGGCAAGGCGCATGGGGTAACCAAAGCTCAGCTGCTGAGTTGGAACAAGCTCCCCCATCACCAGCTGAAGGTGGGACAAACCATCAAGCTGCAAGCCAAGCACACACCGCAGAAGCCGCGTAAAAATTATGAGGTTCGCCGCGGAGACTCTCTTTACTCCATAGCCCAGCGCTTTCAGGTCTCCATTGATGAGCTCAAACGCCTGAATCGTCTGTCGAATAACAGTCAGCTCAAACCCGGTCAAACCCTGATCATCAAGGGCTAAACCAAGCGACTGCCGTACCAACATAGAGTCACCGCCATAAAACAGAAGGCCCCGGCATTACAACCGGGGCCTTCTGTGTTTCGGGCAAACAGATTGGTTTAGCCAGGCCAATCGAAATGCTGCGGATCGTTTAACAATTCGACCAACGCTGATTCATCCAGAACTGGAATCCCTAACTGTTCAGCCTTGGCTAATTTGGAGCCAGCCGCTTCGCCTGCAATCACGGCGCTGCTCTTGGCTGAGACCGAGCCTGCAACCTTGGCTCCCAAGGCTAACAACGCGGCTTTGGCTTCGTCCCGGGTCATCTGGTGAAGAGTACCAGTCAGCACCAGCGTTTTGCCTTGCAACGGCAGTTCATCTGCACTCGGACGTTGAATGTCCGGCCACAGGATCCCTGCTCCGCCCTCCTCGCGAGATTGCTGCAATCGCTCGAGAACCGCCAGATTATGCGCTTGCCGGAAGAAGTAATAGACATGCTTGGCGACTATGTCACCCACATCCGGTACCTGCAGCAGTGCCTCAATGCTGGCGTTTGCGATAGCCGGAAGCTCGGCAAAATGGTTGGCGAGCGCCAAAGCTGTCGACTCACCCACCTCGCGGATCCCCAGTGCGAACAGGAAGCGGGGCAAGGTGGTCGTGCGGGCTTTATCGATAGCCAGGAGCAGCTTTTGTGCTGATTTAGTCCCCATGCGCTCCAGACTGGCTAGGGTCGCCTCATCCAATGCAAAGAGATCGGCAGGAGTCTCGACGAGATGGCGATCCACCAGCTGCTCAATAAGCTTGTCACCCAGGCCTTCGATATCCATGGCGCGGCGAGAGGCAAAGTGTTTCAACGCCTCTTTACGCTGCGCCTCACAGAATAATCCGCCACTGCAACGAGCAACGGCCTCACCCGGGAGTCGCTCAACCTCGGAGTCACAGACCGGGCAGCGGTCTGGAAAAACAACCGGCACACACCGCGAAGGATCTCGACGCGCCAGGACTACCCCGACAATCTGCGGGATCACATCCCCGGCCCGGCGCACAATGACGGTATCGCCAATCTGGATATCCAGCCGCTCCATCTCGTCGGCATTATGCAAGGTAGCGTTGGAGACAGTCACGCCACCGACAAATACCGGCTCCAGGCGAGCAACGGGCGTGATGGCCCCAGTCCGGCCAACCTGAAACTCGATCCCATTGATGAGTGTCAGCTCTTCTTGGGCGGGAAATTTATGCGCAACCGCCCAACGCGGCGCTCGGGAGACAAACCCCAAGGCTTGTTGCTGCTCGATACTATCGACCTTGAACACCACACCATCAATCTCGAACGGCAAACTCTCCCGACGACTCAGAATGGCGTTGTGATACTGACAACAGCCCGCAATCCCGCTAACCCGCTGAATATCGTCACTGACCGGTAAGCCAAGCACCTTGAGCCACTGCAGGCGAGCGTAATGGGATACCGGCAACTCCACACCCTCCGCAACCCCGATGCCATAGGCATAAAAAGCCAAGGGGCGTTGAGCGGTAATGCGTGGATCCAGTTGCCGCAAACTCCCTGCCGCCGCGTTACGTGGGTTGGCAAACACCTTCTCGCCATGAGCTAGCGCCTGTTCATTCCAACGCTGAAAGCCGGCTTTGGGCATGAAGACTTCACCCCGAACCTCCAGACGAGCAGGCCAGTTATCACCCTGCAGTTGCAACGGAATGCAGCGGATGGTCCGAACATTATGAGTAATATCTTCGCCGGTATTGCCATCGCCACGCGTTGCTGCCCGGATCAGAATGCCATCTTCATACAGCAGACTAACCGCTAGGCCATCCAGCTTCGGCTCGCAACAAAACGCGACCTCATCCACGAGGTTCAAACGTTCCTGAACGCGATGACCAAAGCCCTGTAGTTCTTCTGTATTGAATACATTATCCAGCGACAACATGGGTTGGGCATGGGGAACCGAGGTAAAAACAGAGGAAGGCGACCCACCAACCCGTTGCGTTGGCGAATGCGCCTCGATCAGCTCAGGATAGGCGGTCTCCAACGCTTTGAGCTTCAGGAGTAACCGATCATATTCACTATCCGGAACCGATGGTGCATCCAGGACATAATATTCATGCTCGTAGCGAGCCAGCTGCCGGATCAGCTCCACCATCTGTTGCTTGATCTCACTCATCAACGACGCCCTTCGATGTCAAAAATTCATCACCATAAAAAATGCGGCCGTAGCCGCATTAAAACCTACAATGGCTACTCTCACTGCATATCGTAAGCGCGCAACTCATCAAGATATTGGTTAATCAGATATTCGCTCAGCGGGTTGCGCTGCCGATCCATCAACAGAGTATCCAGTTCGGCAGAGATTTTTTCTGCGGCTTGTAACATCAACTTGAAATGGGCCTCGGCTCGCCCTGGATGCGGTAATTCCATAAACAAGGAGACACCCGGAGTGGTAAATTGTGCCATGCGAGCCGGCTCAAAAGTGCCTGGTTTCACCATATTCGCGAGACTAAACAGCACATCACCGTGGCCGTTCGGCTCTAGATGACGATGAAAAATGGACATATCACCATAACGGAAACCTAATTTTTTCAGAATGAACAACAAATCTTCACCGGCGATCTGAGTGCTCTCGCGCGACATGATATTGATCTGATAGAAATCACTCCAAGACGGATCAATCACCTTGGGGGCGGCCTCGACAATCGTCTCGGGTTTAGCGGCCGATACCGGTGCAACAGACTCATCCGTCATGATAGGCGCCATGGTCAACCCAGGCTCGACTTTAGCGCTACTCCACTGTTTCGGTGCGCTCACCGGCATTTTCGGCTCTTGCCGACGAGAAACGACACGAACCTTGCCAATACCATATTCGTCAAAACCATCACCGACACTCTCGGCGTCATCGCGATATTTTGATTTTACATCCGGCATACGCCCAAGCGGCTTTTCCTTGATGGAAATGCGCTTGTTCTTACGGTTAGTCCAAAGTCCATGAATGACCAAGGCCGCAATTGCTAATGCACCTATGATGACCAGTATGATTCGCAAATCCTGCATTGCCGTTTCTCTTTCTAATTCTATTGAGCCCATTCGGGCAATTCAGCGGTTGCCCTCGATGCCGATCATAGAATCGGTAATTCTATGACTGACGCGTCCTTCTCAAATTCTGGAGGCCATATGATGAACTGGCCCTTAGGAATATAGCCAGAGTCCGTCGAGTGTGGCTGCAATGACTTTACCAAAATGAGACACTATTTGTAATATCTGTAACACTATTGTACGCGGGAAAGCAGCATGGTTTATAAAATCACGAAGAAAAGTGGTATCAGTTACTTAACACAAGGGCTGTCGCTGGTCTGCCAGCCAGGCTTGCGGCGTTTTGTTCTATTGCCACTGCTGACAAATCTGATTCTTTTTTCAGCTTGTTTTTATTGGCTTTTCTCCCGACTATCTGGATGGGCCGATCAATGGATTGGGCAATTACCCTCCTGGCTGACATGGCTCGAATATCTACTCTGGCCCCTGGCCATCATAGTCGTATTACTGTTTTTTTCGTTCATCTTCAGCATGGTTGCGAACTGGATAGCGGCGCCATTCAATGGCCTGCTCGCCGAACAGGTGGAAGCGCGACTGACCGGCGTCACCCCGCCAGATACTTCGCTACGCCAACTACTAGCGGATATTCCCAGAATTCTGAAACGGGAATGGCAAAAATTGAAATATTACCTACCCAAGGCTATCGGCTGTCTGATCTTGTTTTTTATTCCACTACTGGGGCAAACCCTGGCACCGCTGCTCTGGGTATTGTTATCGGCCTGGATGGCGGCCATACAATACGCTGATTATTCCTATGACAATCACAAGATCCCGTTTGACGTCATGCGTGATGATCTCAAGTCAGAACGCCTCCCTAACCTGGGATTTGGCTTTGCCGTCTCGGTGTGCACCGCAATTCCACTGATCAATTTCCTGATCATGCCAGTGGCTGTCTGTGGCGCTACGGCGATGTGGGTTGATCTGTATCGCTCACGGCATATGCCAGCCGCCTGACGAAGGCTGCAGCAGATACAAAAAAAGCGCCTAGGGCGCTTTTTTTTACCTGATTACCATCGAGACTCAGCCAGCTTCAACAGGCGTTGCGGCATTGGAGCCGTTCGACAGCCGATCCTGACCAGTTCCAT
>NZ_BAAGVN010000326.1:0-22313 GCF_054780855.1 Pseudaeromonas pectinilytica | reverse complement strand
AGCCTCAGCCAGAGAGCCGAGGGTGATCTTCCTACAGGGGACTTTCACCCCATCAGTTCATGCCCATGCTGGGCGTACACAAAATTTTAATGCCGGATGGCACTGCGTGCCACCGCATAAAACAGATGTTATGCAAAAGGACTAATTATTTGAGCCTTGACATCAAAAACAAAGTTTCGAGATTCATCAGCAAGTCACTAGATCTTAGATGGCCAGAAGATATTATCGATTTTGAGAGTCAGTGTTTTTGTGTAAAAGGGATAAGGCCTCTTGTACATGTACAAGACGACATTGAAACAACTTTTGTTTGGAGCTGGTCTGTTAAGGATCATCTTATCGAAGAGCTGGTTGGGAGTAACACTACAGTTACAAAAAAGATGATTGAAAGTGAAATCAATAACTATAGATGCTTAGTCCTCTGCGCTGATATTGCAAATGGATTGAAACACGACAAGTTAAGGGAAAGTCGTAGCGGAGATTTTGCAAAATTATCAATCATACAGACAACCGCCATAAATAAAGATACTGTTTCAACCATCCATAAACTAGATGGCAATTATTATATCACCCCCAAAAGTGGAAGTTGCGTACAAGTCAAAGCTAGTATCGTCAGTTTCAATGGTGTTTTTTTATTGGACGCCTACGAATGTCTTAGGGATAGCTTAATCGCGTGGGATGAAATACATAATAAATTTGCAAGTGCATAAGAATTAGTTTAAGTCGTTTGCTTAGCTCACTGGGACGCGCATAAAGCCGCGCGCCTCATAACTAAAATGTTAAGTTTCAAAGGAGAATGCTGTGTCTTTAAGCGTATCAGGTCAAAAAGAATACAATGGCTTTCTTTTGAGCGAAACATTTGTCCATGACGGAAAATTGATTGTTCTTACTGGACGAAACGGCTGTGGTAAAACGCGACTTTTAGAAAGTATCCAAAAAAACATGTCAGTAGTGGATTTGGATGGTCAGCAGATAACAAACCAAGAGGTTATTCTTGTAAGTCATGCGCAATTAACGCCAAATTTCGGTGGGGCGTATAATGATGCTCAGTTCCAGACAAAGATAACGTCATCATTACAAATGTTTGATCAGGTCAAAAACGATTTTGATTTTCCATATGATCCGCAAAAAGCTCAACATCGAAGTAGAATGTACGGGGAATCTTTACCTTATGAATCCCTATACAATTTGTGCGCATCAATCGCGAGATATTTGAATAAACCTGCTGGTGAGTTAACACATGATGAAATTAAGGTGCACTTTGAAGATTATGTTCCTAGTGTCCTTGGGTTTCAAAATATATCAGGCATATGCAATCGGTATATTCAGCGTAAAAAGCTCAATAGGTTTAATCGATTCTGTGCGGAGCAAGAAGGCGAGGATGTTGCGTTTCTTACCGACGAATTATTTTTTGAAAGATTTGGTGGTGAACCATGGGTTATAATAAATAAAATCATTGAATCGACATTTGATAATAAATTCAAGTTCACTGAGCCTGATGTCAGTTCACAAAGTTACTCTTATACAGCTACTCTATTCCAACAAGATAACGGTCAGCCAGTCTCCGTTGAGGCATTATCATCAGGGGAAAAAACATTGCTTTGGTTGGCTTTGACTTTATTTAACAGTCAATATTATGATCAGTTAGCAGTGAAAACGCCAAAATTGCTATTGCTCGACGAACCGGATGCCTTTTTGCATCCTCAGATGGTCGTTAAGATGTACCGCGTTTTAATTGAATTTGCAGAAAGCTTTAACACGAAAATAATAATTACAACTCACTCCCCAACAACTGTTGCTTTGTCTCCAGGAAATAGCACTTATATTGTTAATGAAAAATCAATTCGTCCTGTTTCTAAAGACGAAGGTGTAGCAGAGCTACTGGATGGGGTTACGCAGATTTCAATTAATCCAGAAAATCGGAGACAAGTTTTCGTTGAAAGTCAGTATGACGCAAATGTATACCAGTCTATCTATTCAAAACTTCTTCATATATCAAACTGTATCGATGCCAAAATATCACTTAGTTTTGTTAGTTCGGGACCAAAAATGCCCGAGCTGCAATTGAAAGATAAGGTCAGGCAAGTTTTAAAAATTGATGATCAAGAGCTTTTATGTGAGTTTGTAGACTCTATAAATGGAGTTGGTAATTGTGTGCAGGTAGTTGGCCAGGTTGAGGCTTTAGCTCAAAACGACAATAGAACGGTAAGGGGGATTATAGACTGGGACTTAAAGAACAAGCCTTCGAAATTCATTTCTGTCCTGGCTCAAGACTATGCCTACTCAATCGAAAATATTGCTTTAGACCCAGTTTGTATACTTTTATTGCTTCATACTACTAAACCTGATTTTTTTACGATGGAAACGGTTTGTGGAGTAAATATCCATTGGTCTGATTGGCTTAAAGATGATGATTTGTTGCAAGAGTCGGTTGATCGTTTTATTCTTAAAGTTCTAGATAAAGAAAATGATAAGAATATGCAGCTTTCCTATATTTCAGGGAGAAAGTTACTTACCGATGCTAAGTATTTAAATATGAAAGGGCATCCACTAGAAAAATTAGTCAAACAGAAATACGGTGCATTAAACGATTTTTCAAGAACAGGAAAAGAAGGGGAGTTGAAGTATTCAATAGTTAGTAGATCAATGATTACTTTAACTAATGGTTATTTTATCCCAAGTGCATTTGAACGTGTTCTGTCTTCGTTGCAGAATGAAACTTAACAAATTGCTGCGCGCGGACACATACACTAAATTCCTTGCAAAGAAACCGTTGCATATTGACTGTGATTTGGAATCTATTTCATTCATTCAATAGCCCGTAGGGCGCAATATCAAAGCGTATTGCGCCAATTTAATCGAAATACTCCGGTAGCAATAAACCACCATCACACCAATCGATAGGATAGATACCTCGCTGGCAATAGCGATGAAAGGTTGAATAGGGCCAGTCAATTACCTTTTACACCAGACCGTGTTTTAATGGATTAATGTGAACACAATTAAGATGCGCATGAAAATCGGCTTCATCGCGAATAAGGTGTTCCCAATAACGCCGTTGCCATATTCCCCGTTCTCCCCGATTTATTCTGACATCGGAGCGATATTCATGGATGGGTAGTGCCTTGGAAAATCCCTGTTTGATCAAACGCCAACGCAACGGAAAATCTTCATCATTCGGCGGTAACTCAATAACACAGTGAATATGATCCGGTAATACCACCCAAGCGTGGATGATAAACGGATACCTCCCCTTCACCTTGGCCACAACCTGTCGCAACAAATCAATTTGCTCGACCAGCAAGGCATTACTATTTCGCTGCAGCAGATTAACGGTAAAAAAATAGGTCCCACCCGGTTTCCAGATCCGTCGATAGTCCATGTTCTTTATGAGTTGGTTGACGGTTTACCCATTATGCGTCATCCGGCGCAATACGCTACGCTATTGCGCCCTACTGCTCTCGTTGCAATTACACCAATAATCAAAGCCGTCTGTCGGGCCGGGTGGAGGGGTGAACGCAGCCGGTGCGCGGTCAGGATGACCGCAAAAGGGAGCGTCACGCCAGGGATGGCGTGTGGCTCCCGGCCGGTGGAGAGAATCCCGGAGCGCGGGGCTTTCCCGACAGTCGGCCTACACCAGGGCCCGGGATTGCCAAGGGGGAGGCCTTTTCCCCCTTGGCCCGCCCCCGCCAACGGCAGGTTGGCAAATCGCCCCAGCCGGGAGGGCGGAACCGGATCAGACCGAATCCAGATCCGGGTGTCGACCTCGACAAATCGGCGGGCTTCGCTCGCTCGGGAACCCAGCCCGGCAGCGGGCTAACGTGGGCCAACTCGGCCCACGCTGCCAGCGCAAAAAAACAAGGGCGCCCTCAGGCGCCCTTGGCAATTCCAGCGATGACAGAACTGTCATCACCCTCCCTCATGGAGTCCGCATTCACGCTTCAGGCCAAAGAAGCGGGTCTCTTCTTCATTCATCCCCGGTTCCCACTTGGTGGTGGTATGGGTATCGCCGACCGAGAGATAGCCTTGCTCCCACAGCGGGTGGTACGGCAAGTCGTGCTCCTTGAAGTAGTAGAAGACGTCTTTGTTGCTCCAGTCGATGACTGGCAGGAACTTGAAGCGGCCGCGCTGGATGGCCAGCACCGGCAGGTTGCCTCGACTGCCGGATTGCTCGCGGCGCAGGCCGGAGAACCAGGTCTGGGCGTTGAGCTCACTCAAGGCCCGGGCCATGGGCTCGACCTTGTTCAGTTGGTTGTAGCGCTCGATGCCCTCGACGCCCTGCTCCCACAGCTTGCCAAAGCGCGCCTCTTGCCAGGCGGGCGACAGATCGGCGCGATAGACCTTGAGATTGAGCCGCAAACGCTCGGTCAGTTGATCGATAAACTGGTAAGTCTCGGGGAACAGATAGCCGGTATCGGTTAGCACCACCGGGATATCCGGGCGCTCCTGAGTGACCAGGTGCAACATCAAGGCCGCCTGGATGCCAAAGCTGGAGGAGAGAATAAACTCACCCGGCAGATGGGCCAGCGCCCAGCGCACCCGCTCCAGGGCGCTTAAGGCTTCGAGCTGGGCATTGGTGTCGGCCAGGGCCGCCACCTGCTGCTCTTTATCGAGGGCCAGCAGGCCCTCGAGATCCAAATCACTAGTCATAGAAATCCCTCGCCGAATCAACCACAGGACGGACGATACCGGCGCGGATCACGAAGTCGCCAAAGGCTTCACCGGCTTCCCGCTCGCTGGCCCAACGGCCCACTAGCGTGTCGATCTCGTCCAGGATCGCCTGCTCGGTGATGTTCTCGCGGTACATGCGCGGAATGCGGGTACCGGCCAGATTACCGCCGATGTGGAAGTTGTAACGCCCCGGCGCCTTACCCACCAGACCGATCTCCGCCAGCATGGCGCGGCCGCAGCCATTCGGGCAGCCGGTGACGCGGAAGATGATGCTGTCATCCGGGATGCCGTGCTTGGCCAGCACCCCTTCAATCTGGGTGACAAATCCGGGCAGGAAGCGCTCGGCTTCGGCCATGGCCAGAGGGCAGGTTGGCAGCGCCACACAGGCCATGGAGTCTTCGCGCTGCTTGGATACCGGGGCCAGCAGACCATATTCGGTAGCCAGCGCCTCGATCTTCTTCTTGCTGCGCGCCGGAACCCCGGCAATCACCAGATTCTGGTTGGCCGTCATGCGAAAATCGCCCTTATGCACCTTGGCAATCTCGGCCAGACCGGTCTTGATCGGCTTGCCCGGGAAATCCAGGATGCGGCCATTTTCGATAAACAGTGTCAGGTGATGCTTACCATCGATGCCTTCGACCCAACCGAAGCGATCGCCACGGCTGGTAAATTCATACGGACGGCTATCAGCAAATTTCACACCGGCACGCTTCTCCACCTCGGCCTTGAAGGCTTCGACCCCGACCCGCTCCAAGGTGTACTTGGTCTTGGCATTCTTGCGATCGGTGCGATTGCCCCAATCGCGCTGGGTAGTCACCACAGCCGCCGCCACCGCTAGCGTGTGTTCTTTCGGGATAAAGCCAAAATCGTCGGCCTTGCGCGGGAAGGTCCCCTTCTCGCCGTGAGTCATGGCCAGACCGCCACCCACCAGCACGTTGAAGCCCACCAGCTTGCCGTTCTCGGCAATCGCCACGAAGTTGAGATCGTTGGCGTGGACGTCGATATCGTTGTGCGGCGGGATCACGACCGTGGTCTTGAACTTGCGCGGCAAGTAGGTGGAGCCCAATATCGGCTCCTCATCCGGCCCCAGCTTCTCGCCATCCAGCCAGATCTCGGCATAGGCGCGGGTCTTGGGCAGCAGATGCTCGGAGATGGCCTTGGCCCACTCGTAGGCTTCGGCGTGCAGCTCGGATTCCACCGGGTTGCTGGTGCACAGCACGTTGCGGTTTACATCGCCAGCGGTGGCAATCGAGTCGATACCGTACTGATTCAGGGTCTGGTGCATCAGCTTGATGTTGGGCTTCAACACGCCATGGAACTGGAAGGTCTGACGGTTGGTCAGACGGATGCTGCCATACAGGGTATGGTCACGGGCAAATTCGTCAATGGCCAGCCACTGGGTCGGGGTAATGATGCCGCCCGGCATACGGGCACGCAGCATGACGTTATGCAGCGGCTCGAGCTTTTGCTGGGCACGCTCGGCACGGATATCGCGGTCATCCTGCTGGTACATGCCGTGAAAGCGGATCAACTGGAAGTTATCACCCTTGAAACCGCCGGTGAGCGGATCCTGCAGATCCTGCTCTATGGTGCCGCGCAGAAAGTTGCTCTCGCGCTTCAAGCGCTCATTATCAGCCAGAGGCCCTTCAACCGGGCCGGGAACAGTTTGGTAGCTCATCAGTAGACATCCCTCTGGTAGCGCTTGGCGCGACGCAATTCATTCAAATACTCTTCGGCGGCTTCGCGATCCATGTTGCCGTGCTGGGCGATGACCTCGATCAGCGCCTCCTGCACATCGCGGGCCATGCGATTGCCATCGCCGCAGACATAGAAGTGGGCACCCTGCTCCAGCCATTGATAGAGCTCGGCCCCCTGCTCGCGGATCCGATCCTGAACATAGATCTTGTGAGCCTGATCGCGGCTGAATGCCAGATCAATTTTTGAAAGCAGGCCGGATTTGACGTACTTCTGCCACTCCACCTGGTAGAGGAAATCCTGGGTGAAGTGCGGGTTGCCAAAAATCAGCCAGTTCTTGCCGCTGGCGCCGTCGGCGTCACGCTGCTGGATAAAGGCGCGGAACGGCGCTATGCCGGTGCCGGGGCCGACCATGATCACCGGGGTATTGCCATCGGCGGGCAGGCGGAAGTTGTCGTTATGCTCGACAAATACCCGTACCGGAGCACCGTCGGTCAGACGATCGGCCAGAAATGACGAGGCGCCGCCGGAGCGAACCGTGCCATCGGCCTGCGGGTAACGCACCACGCCCACGGTCAGATGCACTTCCTCTTCTACCTCGGCTTGGGACGAGGCAATAGAGTAGAGGCGCGGCGTCAGCGGACGCAGCAGCTGGGTCAGCTGCTCGGCGCTCAGGGTGGTCGGGAAGCGGGTCAGCACATCCACCACCTGGGCCGAGGCGGCCAACTGCTGGGTTTGCGCCTTGTCGGCGGCCAGCGCCAACAGCTCGGCGGCATCGGATTGCTCCGCCAGTCCGCTGATAAAGCCGCTGTGCAGCCGGGTCAGCTCGAAGCGGGTGGTCAGAGCCTCGGCAAGACTCAGGCTCTCCCCCTCGACCGTCACCACTTCCTGACCGGTCAGACCGGTGAGGGTGAGGATCTCGGTGACCAGAGCGGCGTCATTATCAAACCAGATGCCCAGGGCATCACCCGGTTGATAGTGGATGCCGGACTCTTCCAGGGAGATCTCGATATGGCGGATATCCTTGGTGGAGTCGCGGCCGGTGATCTTCTGATTGGTGGTCAGGGTGGCCACATAAGGGTTGAACTTGTCGTATTGGCTATGGGCCGTCGCGACACCGGCCAGTGCAGGCGCGGCAGAGCCACCGCCCACCCCACCTAAGCTCGCGGCCAGAGCAGAGACGGCCTGCTCGGCCCACTCAGCGGCAGCGGCACGATAATCCACATCCAGATCGGCACGGGCGACGACGCGCTCGGCACCGGCCTTTTCCAGGAAGGCATCAAAATCCTTGCCGGACTGGCAGAAGAATTCATAGGAGGAGTCACCCAGCCCCAGCACGGCAAACTTGAGGCCTTCGAGCTTGCCAATCTTGCCGGCCTTGAGCTGACCGTGGAGATCCACCGCGTTTTCTGGCGGCTCGCCCTCACCCAGGGTGCTGGTGACGACGATGAGATGGGTCTCTTTTTTCAGCTGCTTGGGCTTGAAATCGCTCATGCTGAGCAGTTGCACCTGCAGCCCCTTGCCCAAGGCCAGCGCCTTGATGGACTCGGCGACGCCCTTGGCATTGCCGGTCTGGGAGCCATAGAGAATGGTCAGAGTACCAGCGGGGGCACTGGCTATCGCCGCTGAGGCCACAGCGGCCGAGCTGGCAACGCCAAGGCTACCGCCCGCCTGTGCCAGACCAAACAGATACCCACTGGCCCAGACCAGCTCCGATGGGCTGAGACCCGCGACCGCTTCGGCCAGCTTGCTCAGTTGTGGCAGCGGAAAAGCACCCGCTTGTTGTGGTTCCGTAGAATTCATGTCGCCGACTTCCTTTTGCTCAGATGCTACCAGCTTAAGGAGTGCGCATATTCTTCTCAAAGAACAAAACCGCATTTTTAATTCCATTTAGAAATAAAAAGCACAAACAGCCTGTGGTTTTGCTCCCGGCGACACTCGGTTTACCGGCTTGTGGAGACAACAAGGGCCGCAGAGCGGCCCATATCATCAGAGGTATATTGCTGATTTAGAAACGGTATTCCGCGCCCGCAAACCAGCCATCGGTCCGTTGTGCCAGCTCGACACCATCGACGTTGGCATCCAGACGCACGTTGCGATAGCCGCCGCGCAGATGGAAATTCGGCACAAACTCAACCGCCATCCCGACCCGGTAGTCGTGGGTGTGCTCACCATCCCATTGGGAGAAGCGGGCATCACTGAAGGCACTGACGGTAGTCCCCGGGATCTTGACCTCGGCCTGCAGGTAACCCAGCGGGCTGGTCTCGGTGTAGCTGTGACCATAAATATCGCCATCCAGCTGACGCAGATCCAGACCACCGCCGATACCGAACAGATCGTTATCAAACAGGCGATAGTAGAGCGCCAGATCCCAGGCCGTCAGATCATTGTGCAAACCGAAACCTGAACTGTCGTAGCTGGTGCGTTGCAAATTCGCATTCGGCAGCAACGGGATACCATGACGAAAATCGGCCCAGAAGGTCCACAGCGATGGATCGTCATAGGCGGTCGTGGTGCCATCGATGCTACCGGTCGGAGTCGGATTCCAGTAGTCGGTACCCAGCGCCAGACTCAAATCGGATGCTTGGGCGGATGCCGACAACGCCAGGATGCTACACAGGCCCAGGGTTTTTAACTTCATAATGTATTCCTCGTCACAGATTGCAAACCACCGGCATTCTACCCCTGCCGGATCAAATGCCCAGTACTTTCCTCATCCCAGAGGCAAATGAGGCCACTCACTCGACCAAAGCAGCACGAGATCCAAACAGCAGCCACCGACTCAGCAGGGTTGTTGCGCATATAAAAAAGGCTCTGTCCCAGTTAACTGTTGGAAGTAAAGAGGTATGGCGTCTGGACGAAAAGCAGACCGTCGGTGGCAGGGACGCCGCCACCGAGCCAACAGGGATGTTTTCACGGCGCGTCTGCGCTCGTCCGGACTCCAGACCATACCGGAGCCGGTGCTTTCAACACGGAACTGGGACTGAGCCATAAAAAAGCCGGCCCGCAGGCCGGCAATGTGGTTCACATCGGCTATCAGGCCAGATCGAAGCGATCTGCGTTCATCACCTTGACCCAGGCGGCGACAAAATCGCGCACAAACTTCTCGCGGTTATCATCCTGGGCATACACCTCGGCATAGGCACGCAGTATCGAATTGGAGCCAAACACCAGATCGACGCGGGTGGCGGTCCACTTCACGGCCCCCGTACTCCGCTCGCAGATCTGGTACAGGTTCTCGCTCGCCGGCTTCCAGTTGTAGGCCATGTCGGTCAGATGGACGAAGAAGTCATTGCTCAGCACGCCCGCCCGATCGGTGAAGACGCCGTGGGCCGAGCCACCATGGTTGGTGCCCAGCACCCGCATGCCGCCCACCAGCACCGTCATCTCCTTGGCCGTCAACCCCAGCAACTGAGTACGATCCAGCAACATCTCCTCCGGTGTCACCGCGTAGGGCTGCTTTTGCCAGTTGCGGTAACCATCGTGCAGCGGCTCCAGCACGGCGAACGACTCGACATCGGTCATCGCCTGCTCGGCATCACCGCGTCCGGCGGCAAACGGCACCGTCAGCGTCACTCCGGCATCCCGCGCCGCCTGCTCGACAGCGGCACTGCCCGCCAGCACGATCAGATCCGCCAAGCTGATGGGCTTGCCAAATTCGGCCTGAATGGTCTCCAGTACTGCCAACACCTTCTGCAGACGCTCCGGCTCGTTACCGACCCAATCCTTTTGCGGTGCCAGGCGAATACGGGCGCCATTGGCGCCACCCCGATAGTCCGAACCACGGAAGGTGCGAGCACTGTCCCAGGCGGTGCTGACCAGCTCGCCGACCGACAATCCGGATTGCAGGATGCGTTGCTTGAGCTGAACCACTTCGGCCGCGGTCGGCAGGTAGTGGGCAGCCGGTACCGGATCTTGCCAAATCAGCTCTTCAGCCGGCACATCCGCGCCCAGATAACGGCTCTTGGGTCCCATGTCCCTGTGGGTCAGTTTGAACCAGGCCCGGGCAAAGGCATCGGCAAACGCGGCCGGATCCTGATGGAAGCGGCGGGCAATCGGCTCGTACACAGGATCGAAGCGCAATGACAGATCGGCCGTGGTCATCATGGGCGGATACTTCTTACTCGGATCATGGGCATCGGGGATCAGGTGTTCGGGTTTGACGTTGATCGGCGTCCACTGCTGGGCGCCCGATGGGCTCTTGGTGAGCTCCCAGTCGTAACCGAACAGCATGTCGAAATAGCCATTGTCCCACTGAGTCGGATTGGGTTTCCACGCCCCTTCGATGCCACTGCTGGTGGTGTGCACGCCGACGCCACTGCCCAGGCGGTTATGCCAGCCGAGGCCCTGCTCCTGCAGCTCAGCGGCCTCCGGCTCAGGCCCGACTAACGCCGGATCCCCGGCGCCATGGGCCTTGCCGAAGGTATGGCCGCCCGCCACCAGCGCCACGGTTTCCTCATCGTTCATCGCCATCCGGCCAAAGGTCTCGCGCACATCCAGCCCCGAGGCCACCGGATCCGGATTGCCATCCGGCCCTTCCGGATTAACGTAAATCAGCCCCATCTGTACCGCCGCCAGCGGATTTTCCAGCTGCCGCTCGCCGCTGTAACGGCTGTCCGGTTTGTCACTGGTCGCCAGCCACTCGCGCTCCGCCCCCCAGTAGATGTCTTTTTCCGGATGCCAGATATCCTGGCGTCCACCGGCAAAGCCGAAGGTCTTGAAGCCCATGGACTCCAGTGCCACGTTCCCGGCCAGGATCATCAGATCGGCCCAGCTAATCTGGTTACCGTACTGCTTCTTGATCGGCCACAGCAGACGGCGCGCCTTGTCGAGGTTGACGTTATCCGGCCAGCTGTTGAGCGGGGCAAACCGTTGACTGCCGGTGCCACCACCACCGCGGCCATCGGCGGTACGGTAGGTGCCGGCGCTATGCCAGGCCATGCGAATCATCAGGCCGCCGTAATGGCCCCAGTCCGCGGGCCACCAGCTCTGGCTGTCGGTCATCAATTGGCGCAGATCCCGTTTCACGGCCTCCAGATCCAGCGTCTTGAACGCCGCGGCGTAGTCAAAGTCCGGATCCATAGGATCCGTTTTGCGATCGTGCTGATGCAGGATGTCCAGATTCAGGCTCTTGGGCCACCAGTCGGTGACGCTGATGCCACTCCGGGTCTGGGCGCCATGCGCCGCGGGTGCACTGCCGTGCATGAACGGACACTTGCCCGCCGGTGCCTTGTGATCATTTCCCATCTTGAACCCCTTTTATCTCGTCGTTGTTGTCCTGGCTGCAACCGCACCCATCGGCAGCCGCTTCATCAATAGTTGACGAGGAAAGGGGATTAATCCAATCGATTAAAATGATTACTCAGATAGGGAAAACCATACAGACGCCCGCAAGAGACGCAAAAAGCAGGACCCGCCGAAGCGGGTCCTGGATATTACAGTTACAGGTATTCATCAGGCGTGTAGCGAGCGCTCACCACGGGCGATCCCGCAGACCCCGCTGCGCACCACTTCCACTATGTCGGTCGCTTGCTTCAGGGTACCGATAAAGGCATCCAGCTTCTCGCTGGTGCCGATCAGCTGCACCGTGTAGAGATCCGGAGTCACATCGACAATCTGGCCACGGAAGATCTCGGCCAGACGCTTCACCTCATCCCGGGAGTCCGGGGTATTGGCCCGGCTCTTGACCAGCATGATTTCCCGCTCGATATGGCTGCCTTCGGTGATGTCGGAGACCTTGAGCACGTCCACCAGCTTATGCAGTTGCTTGGTGATCTGTTCAATCACCCGCTGATCGCCCAGGGTCACAATGGTCATCCGCGACAGGGTGGGATCTTCGGTCGGCGCCACAGTCAGGGTTTCGATGTTGTAACCACGTTGGGAAAACAGACCGACCACACGACTCAGGGCACCGGATTCGTTTTCCAGTAAAACTGAAATTAAATGTCGCATCAGGTACGCTCCGTCTTGCTCAACCACATCTCATCCATGCCACCAAACTTGATCTGCATCGGATAGACATGCTCATCCGGATCAACGGCAATATCCATGAACACCAGACGATCTTTCAGCGAGAAGGCATAGGCCATCGCCTCATCCAGTTTGGCCGGGTCATCGACCTTGATGCCCACATGCCCATAGGCCTCCGCCAGCTTGACGAAGTCGGGCAGTGACTCCATGTAGGAGTGGCTATGACGGCCACCGTAGAACATCTTCTGCCACTGCTTCACCATGCCCAGCGCACGGTTGTTCATGGTGATGATCTTCACCGGCAAGCCATATTGCAGGCAGGTGGAGAGTTCCTGGATGTTCATCTGGATAGAGCCATCGCCGGTCACACAGGCCACAATCGCCTCTGGATGGGCAAACTGCACCCCCATGGCGGCGGGCAGGCCGAAGCCCATGGTGCCGAGGCCACCCGAGTTGATCCACTGCCGGGGTTCGGCAAACGGATAGTAGAGCGCGGCAAACATCTGGTGCTGACCGACGTCGGAGGCGACATACGCCTTGCCGTCCGTCGCCTTGTACAGTGCTTCGATCACCTGTTGCGGCTTGATGATGCTGTTGCTCTTCTCGTAGGCCAGGCAACGCTTGGCACGCCAACCGTCAATCTGCTCCCACCAGTCCGCCAGGGCACCGTCATCGATCTCCAGACCGAGTTCGGCGACCGCTTCGAGCATCTGATCCAGCACGGTATCCACAGCGCCGACAATCGGCACATCGACCTGGATGGTCTTGGAGATCGAGGTCGGATCGATATCGACATGGATGATCTTGGCGTGCGGACAGAACTTGGCGACATTGTTGGTCACCCGATCGTCGAAGCGCGCACCAATCGCCACGATCAGATCGGCGTTGTGCATGGTGTTGTTGGCTTCGAAGGTGCCGTGCATCCCCAGCATGCCGACAAACTGGCTATGGGTCCCCGGGAAGGCGCCCAGGCCCATCAGGGTACTGGTTACCGGCAGGCTGAACTGTTCGGCCAGACGGCGAACCTGCTCCTTACCATTGGCCAGCACCGCGCCACCACCGACATACAATACCGGCTTCTTGGCCTCGGCCAGCATCTTCACAGCCCGTTTGATCTGTCCCTTATGCCCGGCTTTGCTCGGGTTATAAGAGCGCATGTTCACCGACTTGGGATACTCGTAGGGGAACTTCTCTTTCGGATTTTGCACATCCTTCGGCAGATCCACCACCACGGGGCCAGGACGGCCGGTAGAGGCAATGTAGAACGCCTTTTTGATCGCCAGCGGGATATCCGAGGCTTTCTTGCACAGGAAGCTATGCTTCACGACCGGACGGGAGATCCCGATCATATCCACTTCCTGGAATGCATCATCACCAATCAGGGTGGTCGGCACCTGCCCGGACAGGATCACCATCGGAATGGAGTCCATATAGGCGGTGGCGATCCCGGTAATACAGTTGGTGGCACCCGGACCCGAGGTCACCAGTGCAGCGCCCACCTTGCCGGTCGAACGCGCATACCCGTCTGCCATGTGAATGGCCGCCTGCTCGTGGCGTACCAGCACATGCTCAATCTTGCTGTTCTCGAAAAGGGCATCATAGATGTCGAGCACCGAACCGCCGGGATAGCCAAAAATATGATCTATCCCTTCGTCTTCCAGCGCACGAACTACCATTTCCGCGCCTGATAACATCTCCATGATTCAAGCCCTCCAGGCTTTACTCCGTTTACAGTGGTAAGGTCGGTAGGATTTCGTTCCCTTACGTCAATGTCATGGCACAGGTAAGGCTATGCTCAGTCCCCTGGTTGGGGCGACTCAGCATAACCTTTTGAATAGACGGGTTATTATTCGAACAAAACCCTGATACCACATGAACATTGAAAATTGAACTTACCCCGCTTCAGGCGGCTTGTCCACGGATTTGCTGCCTCACAAATGTGCATCCCTGCCTCGTTTTCGCACAAGGAACCGAGAGCAAACCACTTCAGCAGCGCAATATTTCAATATGTCATAATAAAGCAGCTTATTTATCCAAAATTGAAAACATCTGCAGCCAGTCATCAAATCCAGTGGCATGCAGCGACTGAACAGCGGCCAAGAAAAACCCGATCCTGAGATCGGGTTCAAGTCACACGTTTTACCCTTAGCCAAATCATTCTGCGGCGACCTCTCCGGACTCCAGACCTTCATCTTGCCAGATCTGGTGCTCCTTGTCGGACTTCTCCACCAACTGGATGGACATGCCCATCTCCGCCAGTTCCTGAAGCGTGAGGCTATCGGCCAGATGGACCTCTTCCCCACGCTGATTCTTGAACATCATAGCGACCTCCTGCTGTATCCCCTTGGATCTGAATTAAGCCTAGCAGAGGCCGGACATTACATAGCCACAAATCATGGCCTGAATAGCGTTCCGAATAACAGCTCACTCACAACTGCGACTGGGTGGCACTAAGCTGACCCTCCACGCCAGGGATGGCGCGGCGGAGCCCCCATGGATGGGTTCACGGCGTGTCAGCGTGTGCTACCTTGTCGATGGAGCATCATTAGGGTCGGCTATTTAGATACGCAATAACTGGCCACAGTGCAGGGTATCGCCCAGACCAAGCTCGGCAATCCGATCATAGGTTGCTTCGGGAAACACGACCCGGTTCCACAAACGTTCAATCAGTACCGATAAGGGCTCAACACCTCCGGCGGCCAACCAGCGCGCCAACGCATCGGCCACATCCGGATAGATAACCTGACCAGGACTCTCCCTGTCCAGCCAGTCATGAACCGCCCCCGGATCCAGCGTCTCCATCACCTGGGCCAGGCCCAGCATCTCCAGCGTCAGCGCATTGGAGGCTTGTTCAAACTGCCCCTTCAACGGCTTGAGCAGCAGCTTCTTGCCCAGGGAGAGCGCTTCAGAGGCCAGCTCGAAGCCGCCGTTGGAGATCACCCCCCGGCAGCTGGCTAACGCCTGTTTGAACGCTTCACGCCCCGGCGGGTGAAACAACAGATTGCCGGATAATTGGGACTCGTGAATGTCAGGGTGGAAGCAGACGAAGTTCACCGCCGAATAGCGCCCCAATAATCCTTTGATGGCGGATATGGATTCAAACGGCAGATAGACCAGCAGACAGTCTTGTTCCGGTTGCGGGGTCAGGCCATCGATAATCGGCGGCAAAATGGGGCAGCCAAAGTGAAACCAGTGCAGACCCAGCGCCTGATTGACCGGCGCATAGTGGCGCATCACCAGGCGGGATGCCCAATCCTCACCGCGACGCGGCACCGGATGGGCAAACGAGGCCTGATGGCTGATGCCGAGCACCGGCACCCCTTGCCGCCGCGCCGCCCAGGCGGTGATCGGCTCGAAATCACTGATCACCCGGTCATAACCCTCCAGCGACAACTGTTGGACATCCTGCCAAAAGCGCAGCGGATTATTCCGCGTACAGGTCTGCCACAGATCCAGCCCGCCATCCCGGGTGATAAAGGTCAGTCCCTGCCGCGCGCGGAAATCACCGAACGACTGCATATCGAAGTAATCATCGCGGGCTCGTCCACTCAGCAAATAATCCACTTCGACCCCGTGCCGACCCAGGGCTTGCGCCAACGTCCGGCAACGACTGATATGACCATTTCCTGTTCCCTGAACCCCGTACAATAGACGCATTACTCTTCCTTCTACAGCAGAACCAGGACGGCGCAACCGGTCCCCAGCAGGGCTCCGGCGATCAGATCCGTCAGATAGTGCACTCCCAGCAGCAGGCGAGAGGCACCGATAAATGAAGCCCACACAAAGGCCCCGACCGCAGCCGCGGGATAGAAGGATGCGATGAGGCAGGCCATGACAAAGGCGGCGGCGGTATGGCCGGAGGGCAGGCTGTAGCGATCCGAGGGGCGGATAAAGACCGGCAGACCGACCGGACGTTCGCGCTTGATATAGTTTTTCAGCAGCAGATAGAGCGGCAGCTCGACGGCAAAGGCCAACAGCCCCTGCATCAGGAACTCTTGTCCCCTCTCGCCGTCCAGCCATGCCAGTGTGAGCGCCAGTAACAGATAGAGCGGCCCATCCCCAGTGCGGGAGACCAGCCGACTGACGCGGGCCTGTACCCGGTTGTAACCATGCAGCAGACAGAGCTGGCTGCAGCGTAAATCCAGACGTTTGACCTGATTCATCGTGAGTCCCTCCATGCGACCAGTCCGTGAAAGCCACACCTGTTGAAATCATGGTGCTTTTTCCACCCCTAGCGACCACCCTAGAGGCGTTGGATGACAATGAATTGACTAATTGATAACCGGATCATGACAGTGCAGCCTGCGGAAAATGCAGCACCAACCGCAGCGAAGAGTTGACAGTAGCCGGTGAAATCGGCTATTGGTATGGGCAGTTGCCAGAAGGAACATGACTAATTATGCGTTACACTCGCCCGCTACTACTACTAACCCTAATCGTGGGATCTCGCGCGGGTTAGTCTTGGCTGAGTGTCAGCAAAGCAAATTTCACACAAACCCGTGCGCTAGCACGGGTTTTTTATTACGTATTCTGGCGCACGGACGAATAGACAAGAGAGGAAGTCATCATGTCAGATCGGGTCATCATATTTGATACCACCTTACGGGACGGTGAGCAGGCGCTTGCCGCCAGCCTGACGGTCAAAGAGAAGCTGCAAATCGCGCTGGCGCTGGAACGGCTGGGCGTTGACGTCATGGAAGTGGGCTTTCCGATCTCCTCCCCCGGTGACTTCGAGTCGGTGCAGACCATAGCGCGCCATATCAAAAACAGCCGGGTCTGTGCGCTCTCCCGTGCGTTGGAAAAAGATATCTTTGCCGCCGCCGAAGCGCTGAAGGTCGCCGACCAGTTCCGCATTCATACCTTCCTCGCCACCTCCACCATCCATGTCGAAAGCAAGCTGAAAAAGAGCTTCGAGGATGTGCTGGCAATGGGTATAAATGCAGTCAAATATGCAAGAAAATTCACGGATGACGTTGAATTCTCCTGCGAAGATGCCGGTCGGACACCGATTGACAATCTCTGCCGCATGGTCGAAGCCGCCATCAACGCCGGTGCCACCACCGTCAACATCCCGGATACCGTCGGTTACACGGTGCCATCTGAGTTCGGCGGCATCATCCAGACCCTGTTCAACCGGGTACCGAATATCGACAAGGCGGTCATCTCGGTGCACTGCCACGATGACCTGGGGCTGTCGGTCGCCAACTCCATTGCCGCGGTACAGATGGGTGCCCGTCAGGTCGAGGGAACGCTCAACGGTATCGGTGAGCGGGCGGGCAACTGTTCGCTCGAAGAGATCGCCATGATCCTGCGCACCCGGGGCGATCTGCTCGGTGTGCACACCAACATCAAGCATCAGGAAATTCACCGTACCAGCCAGTTGGTGAGCCGCCTGTGCAACATGCCAATCCAGCCGAACAAGGCCATCGTCGGTGCCAACGCCTTCTCCCACAGCTCCGGCATCCATCAGGATGGCGTGCTCAAGGCCAAGAACACCTACGAGATCATCACCCCGGAAAGTATTGGTCTGAATCAGAACACCCTGAACATGACCTCCCGCTCCGGTCGCCACGTCATCAAACACCGTATGGAGTTGATGGGCTACGCCGAAGGCAGCTACAACCTGGATGACCTCTACGAGAGCTTCCTGAAACTCGCCGACAAGAAGGGCCAGGTCTTTGATTACGATCTGGAAGCCTTGCTGTTCTTCAGCCAGATCCAAGAAGAGCCGGAGCAGTTCAAGCTCGACTACCTGAGCGTGCTCTCCGGCGGCAGCGTCATGGCCACCGCCAGCGTGCGCATGAAGGTGGGCGGCGTTATGGTGTGTGAAGCCGCGACCGGCAATGGCCCGGTGGATGCTGTGTACCAGTGCATCAACCGCATCACCGGCTATGACATTCGCATCGACAAATATGAATTGAAGAGTAAAGGCGAAGGTAAAGATGCCCTCGGTCAGGTGGATATTGTCGCCGAATATGAAGGCCGCAAATTCCACGGCATGGGGCTGGCCACCGATATCGTCGAATCCTCCGCCCAGGCGCTGGTCCATGTGATGAACAACATTCATCGCGCCTGCCAGGTGGCCGAGAAGAAAGAGCAAATTTCGCAAAAATCCAAGTTGGAGACAATCTGATGACAGGAAGTTACAAGATCGCCGTACTGCCCGGTGATGGGATCGGCCCAGAAGTCATGGCCGAAGCACGCAAGGTATTGGCAGCAGTGTCCACCGCGTTCGGTATCGGCTTCGAATTCAGCGAACATGACGTCGGCGGCATCGCCATCGACAACCACGGCTGTCCGCTGCCCCAGAGCACGCTGGCAGCCTGTGAAGCGGCTGATGCCGTGCTGTTCGGCTCGGTCGGTGGCCCGAAGTGGGAACACCTGCCACCGAATGATCAACCGGAGCGCGGCGCCCTGCTGCCCCTGCGCGGCCACTTCAAACTGTTCTGTAACCTGCGTCCGGCGCAAATCCATCAAGGCCTGAACGCCCTCTCTCCGCTGCGCGCCGATATCTCCGATCGCGGTTTCGATATCGTCTGCGTCCGTGAGCTGACCGGCGGCATCTACTTCGGTCAACCCAAGGGTCGTGAAGGCGAAGGCGCCATGGAGAAGGCTTTTGATACCGAGGTGTATCACCGTTACGAGATCGAGCGTATCGCCAAGATCGCGTTTGAATCGGCACGCGTGCGTCGCAAGAAGGTCACCTCCATCGACAAGGCCAACGTGCTGCAAAGCAGCATTCTGTGGCGTCAAGTCGTGACCGAAGTCGCCAAGGATTATCCGGACGTGACGCTGCAACATATGTATATCGACAACGCCACCATGCAGCTGGTCAAGGATCCGTCCCAGTTCGATATCCTGCTCTGCTCGAATCTGTTTGGCGACATCCTCTCCGACGAGTGCGCCATGATCACCGGCTCCATGGGCATGCTGCCCTCCGCCAGCCTCAATGCCGACGGTTTCGGTCTGTATGAGCCGGCCGGTGGCTCGGCCCCGGATATCGCAGGTAAGGGTATCGCCAATCCGGTGGCCCAGATCCTCTCCGCCGCCCTGATGTTGCGTTACAGCTTCAAACAAGAAGCCGCCGCCCAGGCCATAGAGCGCGCCGTAGCCGAGACCCTGGCGGCAGGCTACCTCACCGGTGACCTGCTGCAAGGCGCCGGCAAGCATCCGGTGCAAAGCACCAGCGACATGGGTAGCCAGATCGCTGCCCGCATCCGGGAGATTTAAGCCATGGCCCAGACACTTTATCAGAAGGTTTTTGAAGCTCACGTCGTGCATGAGACTGCCGGGGAAACCCCGATCATCTACATCGATCGTCACCTGGCTCACGAAGTCACCAGCCCGCAAGCTTTTGATGGCTTGCGCGAGAAGGGACGCAAGGTGCGTCGCCCGGATCGCACCTGGGCGACCATGGACCATAACGTCTCCACCCAGAGCAGCGACATCGCCGCCTCCGGCGAGATGGCCCGCGTGCAGATGCAGACCCTGATCCAAAACTGCAACGACTTCGGTGTGCCGCTGTATGGCCTCGGCCACCAGTGGCAGGGCGTGGTACACGTTATGGGCCCGGAGATCGGTCTGACCCTGCCCGGCACCACCATCGTCTGCGGCGACTCCCACACCGCCACCCACGGCGCCTTCGGGGCTCTGGCCTTCGGCATCGGTACCTCGGAAGTGGAACATGTGCTGGCGACCCAGACCCTGAAGCAATCCCGTGCCAAGACCCTGAAGATCGAGGTCAAGGGCAAGGTCGCTCCCGGCATCAGCGCCAAGGACATCATACTTGCCATTATCGGTAAGACCGGCACCGCCGGTGGCACCGGTTATGTGGTGGAGTTCTGCGGTGAGGCCATCCAGGCGTTGACCATGGAAGAGCGAATGACCGTCTGCAACATGGCCATCGAAATGGGTGCCAAAGCGGGGATGATTGCGCCGGATCAGACCACCTTCGACTACCTGCAGGGCCGCCATTTCGCGCCCAAGGGTGCCGATTGGGATGCGGCTGTCGAATACTGGAAGACGCTCAAGAGTGACGACGGCGCCCAGTTTGATGCCGTGATCGAACTCGATGGCGCCAGCATAGCGCCGCAAGTGACCTGGGGTACCAACCCGGGTCAGGTGATCGGTATCGATCAACCCATCCCCGCCCCTGCTGATTTCAGTGATGCCGTCGAGCAGCACTCCTGCGCCAAGGCGCTGGAGTATATGGCCATCGAAGCGGGCCAAAAGCTCTCCGATGTCACCATCGACAAGGTATTTATCGGCTCCTGCACCAATGGCCGCATCGAAGACATGCGTGCCGCCGCCGATATCGCCAAAGCCGCACTGGCCAAGGGACAGAAGGTTGCCGCCGGAGTGCAAGCCCTGGTGGTTCCAGGCTCCCAGCAGGTGAAGAAACAGGCTGAAGAAGAAGGCTTGGACAAGATCTTTGTCGACGCCGGTTTTGAATGGCGTCTGCCGGGCTGCTCCATGTGTCTGGCGATGAACAATGATCGTCTGCAACCGGGCGAGCGTTGCGCTGCCACCAGCAACCGCAACTTCGAGGGCCGTCAGGGCCGCGGCGGTCGTACCCATCTGGTGAGCCCGGCGATGGCGGCTGCGGCTGCAATTGCCGGTCACTTTGTCGATATCCGCGAGCTGTAAGGAGAGCGCCATGCAAGAGTTCAAACAACATACCGGGCTGGCCGCGCCGCTGGATGCCGCCAACGTCGACACCGACCAGATCATCCCCAAGCAGTTCCTGCAGAAGGTTTCCAAGCTGGGTTTTGGCAAGCACCTGTTCCACGACTGGCGCTTCCTGGACGATGCCGGCGAACAGCCCAACCCCGAGTTCGTGCTGAACGCCCCGCGTTATCAGGGAGCCAGTATCCTGCTGGCCCGTGAGAACTTCGGGAACGGCTCCAGCCGCGAGCACGCCCCCTGGGCACTGGCGGACTACGGCCTGCGCGCCATTATCGCCCCGAGCTTTGCCGATATTTTTTACGGTAACTCGCTGAATAATGGTCTGTTGGTGGTGCGTCTGAAACCTGAAGAGGTCGATGCGCTGTTCAAGCTGGTGGAAGCCAACGAGGGACAGACCATTACCGTGGATCTGGAAAACCAGCAAGTCCGCGCCGGAGAGCTGTGCTTTGACTTCGTCATCGACGAATTCCGTCGTTACTGCATCATGAACGGTCTGGACAACATCGGCCTGACCCTGCAGCACGGCGATGCCATCGACGCCTTCGAAGCCAAGCAACCCGCCTGGTTGTAAAGCCTCCGCACCAAACATTACGCCAGTCCAATCGACTGGCGTAATTTTATCAATAAGCACCGTTTGTTTTGCTAATGTATCTCTGAAATGATACGTCAGATACCAATTAATAACAAATTCCACCCTCTCGCTGTATAGGAATAAAATTATTATTGGAATCAAAAGATCCGGAGTCGGTTCCCGGTATGGCTGCAATAATACGGCGCAACATATCTGAATTATCGCTAAATACTGTCATCCATATACTCCAATAGCCTTTCGCCTTGACTAACTCGATCAATGTTTCTTTAAAATCATCGTTATTATTTCTTGCTAACTTCTCTCTTTCCCGATATGCAATATCCCATGTCTCTCGTCTGCTTTTCCAACGGCGATCTGAGTCCATTGGCGAATCAGGTGTTTTATCTAATCCAACCAACTTTATGAGCTCATTGGCCCTGTTTTCCTGTACACCGGGAATAGCGGAAACAATTCCACCTTCAGAATAAGCGATAGCACGGAACGTGTTATCCCTGTCAGGCCAGATATACTCATCCAACACAACATCTGTATTGTTTTTTGTCGAATTGCAATTGGTACAAGCCAGCAAAAAATTACTTGATTACCACCATGATTCAGCCCTTCAGGACTACACTTAAAGTGTTCTGTTCTGGAGGGTTAAATCATGGCCAGAAACAAGGTTCAATTTCAAAAAAGCATGAGCATTCATACCTTTATTCAGCGT